>JBBRFV010000053.1:0-10309 GCA_038241335.1 Caulobacterales bacterium
CTCGCGTCAACGCACACGCGCACACGCAACGTCGACCCCGCGACACCGGCGGTGACGGGGCCCGCATCCGCCGGCCAGATCGGGCATGGTCGGCAACGACCAGAGGTGGGCGAAGGGAGAGGTTTCGCAGACGGCACGACAGTCGTATGGCGTCACCGGCGCGCCAGAATGGCCTTCATCTGGGCGATCTCCCGCTCCTGGGACCGGACGATCTCGTCGCAGAGACCGAGCACTTCGGGATCCTTCAGCGACGACTCGCGGCACATCAGGATCGCGCCGGAATGGTGCGGGATCATCGAGCGCAGGAACTCGGTGTCGCCCACCGCCGCTTGGGTCCGCATGCCGTAGAAGCTGACCGCGAACACCAGAGCGGCCGCCCCCCCGATCAGGAGATTGGTCCGTTTCGACGGATACATCGAGCGCATGAAGACCAGCATGAGGATCGCCATCGGCGAAACCATCATCAGGGTCATGTAGACGTTGTTGAGGTTGAAGTAGAAATGATCGAGCGACGCGATCATCGTGTACATCACGAGATACATGATGACGAAGTCGAGGGTGAGCTCGATCGCGAACGATCGATAGCCGCCCTTCATGGATTTCATGTCGTGCATATCCGGCATTTCGATTGTCCTATTCGCGGGAGTCACGTCAGCCCTGACTGCGCGCGCCAGGCCGAACGCGGGAAGTGCGGCGCGGCGACCCGGCCCTAGTGCCGAGCATAATCCTGCCTCTTCGCCCCAGTTCCGCCCTGACTAAATATACCGGAGGACGGCTTTGCGGGACGAGGGATAGGCCGCTCGCGCGCGTATTGGCTTAACGCATCGCGTCCTTTTCGCCCTGACCGACGTCCGAATTCCTCAAAGCCTCACGGCCCGGAGCCGCAACGCATTGCCGATCACGCTGACCGACGAAAGCGCCATGGCCAGCGCCGCCAGAGCCGGCGACAACAGCACGCCGAAGACAGGGTAGAGAAGCCCGGCCGCGATCGGGATGCCCAAGGTGTTGTAGCCGAAGGCGAACACGAGGTTCTGTCGGATATTGCCCATCACCGCCCGGGACAGCTTGCGCGCCCGGACGATGCCCTGCAGGTCGCCGCCCAGCAGGGTGACGCCCGCGCTCTCGATGGCCACGTCGGAGCCGGCGCCCATCGCGACGCCGACATCGGCGGCGGCCAGGGCCGGGGCGTCGTTGACCCCATCCCCGGCCATGGCCACGATCCGGCCTTCGGCCCGTAACCGCTCGACCACCGCGGCCTTGTCCTGGGGCAAGACTTCGGCCTGCACCTCGTCGATGCCAAGCCGGCGCGCCACGGCCTCTGCGGTCGTCCGGTTGTCGCCCGTCATCATCACCAGCCGAAGGCCAGCGGCCTTCAGATCGCGGATCGCATCGGCGGTCGTCGCCTTGACCGGATCGGCGATGCCCAAGACGCCGGCCACGGCGCCGTCCACGGCCACGAAGATGGCGGTGGCGCCGTCCTGTCGAAGCCCTTCGGCCTCGGCCTCGATCACGGCGACCTCGACGCCGATCTCCTTGAGATAGCGGGCGTTGCCCAGCGCCACCCGACGTCCGTCGACCACGCCGGCGACCCCGCGCCCGACCGGACTGTCGAACTCGCCGGCCTCAGACAGGACGAGCTTGCGCTCGGTCGCGGCGCGGACGACGGCGTCGGCCAGCGGATGTTCGCTGTTTCGCTCCAGGCTGGCGGACAGCCTCAGAAGCTCTGCCTCGTCGAACCCGGCGGCGGGCCGGATCGCCGTGACGGACGGTCGTCCCTCGGTGAGGGTGCCGGTCTTGTCGAGCACCAGGGTGTCGACCTTCTCGAACCGCTCGAGGGCCTCGGCGTTCTTGATCAGCACGCCCGCATGGGCGCCGCGCCCCACCCCGACCATGATCGAGATCGGCGTGGCCAGACCCAGGGCGCAGGGACAGGCGATGATCAGGACCGAGACCGCGGCGACAAGGGCGTAGGACAGGCGCGGCTCGGGACCCACCAGGCCCCAGATGACAGCGGCGACCACGGCGATGCCGATCACGGTCGGAACGAACCAGCCTGAGACCTTGTCGGCCAACCTCTGGATCGGCGCGCGGCTGCGCTGGGCCTGGGCCACCATCTGGACGATCTGGGCCAGCAGGGTGTCGGCGCCGACCTTGTCGGCGCGCATCACGAACGAGCCGGTCTTGTTGAGCGAGCCGGCGACCACCTTGTCGCCGACCTCCTTGGTCACGGGCATGGATTCTCCCGTGACGAGGGACTCATCGATGGTGACCCGGCCATCCAGAATCTCGCCATCGACCGCCACCTTCTCGCCGGGCCGGACACGCAGGCGATCGCCGACGGCGACCAGGTCGAGCGTGACGTCTTCGTCGCCGCCGTCGTCGCGCACTCGCCGCGCGGTCTTGGGCGTCAGGTCGAGCAGCGCCCGAATGGCGCCGGACGTCTGTTCACGCGCACGCAATTCCAGAATCTGGCCGACCAGCACAAGCACGGTGATCACCGCCGCCGCCTCGAAATAGACCGGCGCGCTGCCGTCCATGCGCAGGAAGGCGGGCGGGAACAGGCCGGGGGCCAGCACCGCCACGACGCTGTAGCTCCAGGCCACGCCGACGCCCATGGCGATCAGGGTGAACATGTTGAGATTGCGGTTACGCAGGGACGCCCAGCCCCGCTGGAAGAAGGGCCAGCCGGCCCACAGCACCACCGGCGTCGCCAGGGCGAACTGGATCCAGTTCGAGGTCTGGCCCGTTACGAGACTGTGCAGGTCGATCAGGTGCCCGCCCATCTCCAGCGCGAAGACCGGCAGGGTCAGCATCAGACCGACCCAGAAGCGGCGCGTGAAGTCGATCAGTTCGTGATTGACGGGGGCGTCGGCGGTGACCGTTTCCGGCTCGAGCGCCATCCCGCAGATCGGGCAGGAGCCCGGCCCCTCCTGGCGTATCTCCGGATGCATCGGGCAGGTGTAGATCGCGCCGGGGATCACGGGCTCGGGCTCAGGCTTTTCGCCGAGATATCTTTCCGGATCGGCGACGAATTTGGTCCGACAGCCGGCCGAGCAGAAGAAATGGTCCCGGCCCTCATGCTCGGCGTGGTGCGCCGTGGTCGCGGGATCGACCGTCATGCCGCAGACCGGATCGATCGCCGCGGGGTCGCCCTCGGCGGGTTTGCTTGAACAGCAGCTGTGGCCGGACGCATGGGCGTGGGGCGCCGTGGACATGATGTCGCTCCTTGGTGATCCTGACGACCACATATACCCTATGGGGGTATATCGCAAGATACCGTCTGGAGGTATAAGCGAACGACCAGAGCGAGGATTTGGATGCAGAGCGACACGAAACCCAAGGTGATCAATCGCCTGAACCGGATCGAGGGCCAGGTGCGCGGCATCGCCCGCATGGTCGAGGACGACCGCTATTGCGTCGATGTCCTGACCCAGCTGCAGGCGGTGAGGGCCGCCCTGCTGCGGGTCGAGAGCGAGGTGCTCAAGGATCACCTGGATCATTGCGTCATGGGCGCGATGACCGGCGACGATCCCGCCGACCGCAAGGCCAAGGCGACCGAGCTGATCGCCCTTCTCGCGCGCGCGTCGCGCTAGTCCAGCGTCCACGAGACAGGGGCCAGCCGCCGCAGGTCGCAGCCAAGCCGGAACGCTTACAGGGCGCCGGGCCCCTGTTTCGAGGTTTCCGGCGAACGGCGTCCGCCGGGAACGGGGAACAAACGCCGGATTTCATCGCTGTGCCCGCAGACATCCGCAGGCACTCCAACATGAAAGCTTCATCCTGATCGCCGCCGCCGCCCTCGCCTCGGCCTGCTCGCCGCAACCGCGGGCGCCTTCCCCCGACCCCGTCCCTCCGGCCGCAGCCGACGGCAAGATGGCGAACGGCGCGATGCCGGAAGACAGGATGAGCATGATGGCCCCCGCCGCCGGCGATACCGAAGCGACTCGCGGCTACAAAACTGCGATGATGGGCCAGTTGCAGGGCATGCCAGCCTTTGGCGGCGACGCCGACCTCGACTTCATGAAACAGATGCGCGGCCACCATCAGGCAGCCATCGACATGGCCCGCGTCGAACTGGCTCAGGGCGAGGACGCCCAGGCCAAGGGACTGGCCCGGGAGATCATCACCGCCCAGCAGCGCGAGATCGGCGTTATCGACGCTTGGCTCGCCGCCAAAGGCGACTGACCCCGACCGGAGCTTGCGCCGGGACAAGTATGCCGGCCGCTCCCGAGGTGCGCCGGCGGCCAGACGGAAACCTCCCGTTTACCCTGACGACTAAAGCTTCCTTGCCGATCATGGGCCTACGGTCTGGACATGACCGTCGAAGCCATTGATCGCGCGACGCCGAGCCGTCCACCCCCCATCCGGCGGGGCGGATGGCTGGACGCATTGCGCTTCATCGTCGGCTCCCTGATCGTCCTCTATCATTTCCGGGAGGCCGCTCCGACGCCGCTGGGCGGTTTCCATCCGGTGTTCGACCGGGGTTATCTTCTGACGGACTTCTTCATCATCGATTCCGGCTATGTCCTGGCGCGCATCTATGCGGCTCGCCTGGCCGAGGGTCGGATATCTCTCGCAGCTTTTTATCGACAGCGCTTCCTGAGGGTGGTTCCCGCTCATCTCGGCGTCAGCCTGGCGCTGGCAGGCCTTGTCGTCCTGGCCGCCTTCGCCGGTCAGACGCCCAGCCATCCGGAATGGTTCGACTGGTCCGCGTTTCCATCACAGCTGTTCCTCTTGCAAGCCTATGGCGTGCCGGGCGGCCAAGGATGGAACGCTCCGACCTGGACCCTTTCCGCGCTTCTGGGCTGCTATCTGTGCCTGCCTCTGCTGGCTCGGGCGACGCAACGCTGGTCACCCTGGCTCGTGCTCGGAGCAGGGATCGCCGTCCTTCTGGGCGCCAATCTGGCGGCCCACGCGGCCTTTGGCCTGCCGGTCTATCGGATGCCTTTGGGATTGGGCTTCCTGAGGGCGCTGCCTCTGTTCGCTCTCGGGGTGGCGGTCGCCGTCTTCGCCGGCAAGGTCTATTGCCGGCCCGGTCTCGCGGTCGTGATCGGCGTGTCCGCCTTCGGCGCCCTGGTCATGGTCCAGGCGGCGGGCGCCCATAGCCTGATCTCTCTCGGTTTGATGACGACCATCATCTTCGCGACCGGAGCCATCCCGGTGAAGCGGCCTTCCAAACTGGTGGAACACCTCGCCCTGATGGCCTTCTCGATTTTTCTCACCAACGAAGTGGTGCGCATCGTCTGGTTTGGCGTCCTCGACGCTGCGGGGCAGACCGGATGGCCGCAAGGCGCCCGTTGGGCGGCCTGGATCGCCGGTCTCGCCGCCGCCTTCCTCGGCGCGGCTGTGTTTCGCTACGGTTTCGACCGTCCGCTTCAGGCCTGGTTCGCCCGCTCACGGCAAGACGGCGGCCAACCCTCGGCCGCCAGAAAAGGCCGGAGGCCGGCCCCGCTCTCAGGCCTACTGTCGCCTCCGCAGCCCTAGTCCTTCGTCTTCGGCCATCGCTGGTGCTGATCGTCGATGACGAAGGGATGAGCGTGTGCGGCCCCGTCTTCTTCCCCCGGGCCTTCCGTGAGATGAGGATGAGTCGGCGCAAGGTCTGCGTGCCGGTGCGGCAGATCGGCCGGATCATGGGCCGGCCAGACGAAGAACCCGAGCACGGTCCCGATGGCGCATAGGGCAGCCAGCACCAGGAAGGCGGCGGTCGGATCGGCCACCGCGCTAACCAAACCAGCGACCGGATAGGCTATCAGCCAAGCCGCGTGCGACAGCGCGAACTGCGCCGCAAACAGAGCGGGACGGTCCTGGGCGGTGGAGGAGCGCCGGAGCGCCCGGCCGGCCGGGGTCAGTGTCAGAGAATATCCGACGCCCATGACGGCCCAGAGCGCCAGGAGTGCGGAATAGCTCGTCGCCAATACGGATCCTGCGACAAGAACGCCCGTCATCAGCGCCGCGCCCCAGAGCATGGCGGTCCGGTCCGCGATCCGGGTCAGCAGGCGCGGCAGGGCGATGGCGGCTCCCATCGACCCGATGCCGAACGCCGCGAGAGCCCAGGCGGTCGCCTGGCCGGACAGGCCGAACCGCGACTGGACCAGAACCACCGTGTTGACAAACACCATGGCTCCGCCCGCCGCTTCCGCGAGGCTGATGGCGATCAACCCCCGCAGCCGCGGCGTCAAGGCGAAGAGCCGCAGGCCGCCGGTGAGGCGCTGCATGAAGGGCCGGGTCTGGACCTTGGCGAGCGCCGGCAAGGCCGCGCTGACCACGAACGCGGCCGAGATCATGAAACCGACGGCGGTGCCGCCGAAGAGATTATTGTAGCTCATCACCGCCAGCAGAAGCGCCGCCAGGACGGGGCTGGCCACGCTTTCCAGGTCGGCGGCGAGGCGGGAAAGGGAAAGGGCCTTGGTGTATTCGGCCTCATCGGGCAAGAGGTCGGGGATCATCGCTTGGAAGGCCGGCGTGAACGCGGCCGAGGCGACATACAGCACGGTCATCAGGGCGTAGACCTGCCACGCCTCCCCGACAAACGGCAGGCTCGCCGCCACCGCCGCCCGCACGACGTCCAGCGTGACCAACAAGGTCTTTCGCGGCAGCCGGGCCGCCAGCGCGCTCGCGAACGGCGCAACGCCGATGTAGGCGACCATCTTGATCGCCAGGGCGGCGCCCAGCACTTCGCCCGCGCCTGCTCCTGCCAGGTCGTGAGCCAGCAAGCCCAGCGCAACGGTGGCCAGGCCTGTGCCCAACAGAGCGGCGACCTGAGCAAGGAAAAGGTGCCGATAGGCGGGGTGACGGAGTGGTGAGAACAAGCGGCTTTCCTGCTTTGTAGGACGCGCGGGCGATCAGCGCCGAAAAGCTATATTGGCCCATCCTCTCCTGGAGGATAGGTTATCGCATGACCGCTGTCGTTCACGAATCACACGCCGAGATAGTCAATCGCCTGAAGCGGGCGGAAGGACATCTGCGCAAGACTATCGTCATGATCGAGAGCGGCCGCACCTGCCTCGACCTGGCGCAACAGCTTCACGCCATCGAGAAGGCCGTCGCGGCGGCCAAGAAGACCCTGATCCACGACCATATCGATCACTGCCTGGTCCACGCCTCCGAGGGAGAGCCGGCCGCGGCGCGACAAGCGATGATCGAATTCAAGGCCATCACAAAATATCTGTGAAACGCCGAGACCCGCCGGCGAGCCGGCGCAAACACGGTGCTTCTTCGGCGCCTCTGGACGACTTGGCGGCGCGCTCCAAGGACACTCGATCCGCCGAACTCGCTGCTCGCCAGTTAACGGCCTTGTGAATTGCATGTGGGGTCGTCGAGGCGTGGCTTCCGATCGCATAATCCAAGGAGGACCCACTTGATATCTCAACGGAAAGCGACGCCAGCGGGCAACGGGAACGGAGCCAGCGGGTGATCGTCAAAGAAGCCGCCCGAGAAACGGCAAAATCGGTCAGCTCGTCTTAACGGGCGGCGCCGGGCGGATTGTTCGTCACCAGGCTCCCGATCCTTCCAAGCTGCGATAGCTGATGCAGGCGCTCCTGGCGGAGCCCACGCCCCGCCTTCGCCGCGCGAGCGCCCGGCGACCGAGATACTGAAAGAGGTGATCGCCGCCCTGTGAAATTTGACTGGTTCTCAGTCATCACGGGAACAGTGCCAACCGTTCGGAGTGCACGGCCCCCGCTTGTCGACCTACGAAGCGGACTTCTTCAAAGTCTGCACGGCGTCAGACCTGCGCGTTCGGCGGGCGATCTGCACCCCGCCCGCAAGGGGACGTCGCCAACCGCCGGGTTGATTCAGAAGCCGTCGATCCATCCCAGGACATGGTCCTTCGCGCCCTTGCTGGCCAGTTCCATGCCGGCCTGGGCCAGGATATCGAGATGGACATTCCCGCCGTCCGAGCGCCGCGCCGCTCCCATGCACATCATCAGGACCGCGTTCTGGAGCTCGCCTTGTTCGGCGCTCATCCGCGCGCGCGCCTTGGTCTGGGCGAGGTCAGCGTCGGCCGGCGCCGCTGTTGGCGCCGGGGATCTGGATCCAGCGACCGCTGGCGCGCCGGTGAGGTGGCGAGCCCAGGTTTCCAACGCCGCGCGCTTCTCGGGAATATAGGTGTGCCGGTCGTAAACGCCGGTCACGGCCGCCCCCTCGTTGGGGGTATGACCGAGCACGAGCCCGATGATGAACCGCGTGACGCCATACCGCCCCGTCAGCGTCGTCGCGCCCGAGCGGCGGACGTCGTGAGGGGATCCCGTCTCGATCTTCCTGCGTGCGCAGGTGCGGGCGAACGCGCGCGTGATCGCATGTGGATCAAGATGCTGATCCTCTACGCGGTCGGAGGGGAAGACGAATGGGCTGCGTGGATCCAGGGCAAAGGCGGCCTCGAGGACCTCCAGACTCTCCGGGCTCAGAGGCACAACGTGCCGGTGCGCCGCCTTCGCTCTCGCCGAAGGAATGGTCCAGAGCCCGGCCTCCAGGTCGAACTCGGCTTTCAGGGCGCCCGCCACCTCGTTGCGCCGCGTCAGGGTAAGCATCAGTAGCTGGATGGCCAACCCCATGGCCGGCTCCAGACGGGCATGAACCCCGGCGGTCTTCTCGCCGGGGGACCGGGGCAAGGAGGCGTCGCCAGCCGCGGTCCAGAGCACCTTGAGCTGGGCGTCGTCGAACATCCGCTCCCGCGACGTGAGCGCCAACGGTCGTGCGAGACCTGCGGCCGGATTGGCTTCGAGCCGTTCCTCCATAACCGCAAATCCGAGGACCGCGTGAAGCACCCCGCCGATCGAGGCGACGCTGGCGGGCGACAGCTTTTTGTCGACCACCAAAGAGCGCATGAATTCCTTGATCTCGGCGCGCTTGATACCTGAGAAGTCACGCGCTCCGAACACGGAGGTGATGTGGTTGCGCCAGACGCTGCGTTCATTGCCGATCGTGACCGCCCGCTTGGGCTTTCGACGTCCCCCGTGCAGCCCGACCTCCGCGGCGGCCCAATAGTCCTCCGCCAAACTGTCCAGGGTTTCGATCTTTAGCGCCTTGGCGCGCGCCGCCTGGCGCTCGGCGACGGGGTCATGGCCGTCGGCGACCGCGACGCGGACGCCGGCCGCCTTGAGGCGGGCTTCGGCCAGCGAGAGATCGGGATAGATCCCGAGGGCGAGGCGGCGTCGGGCGCCCTGCCGGCTGGTGTAGCGAAACTCGAACTGCTTGGTCGAGGAAGGGAGCACGCGGATGCTCAGTCCGCGACTGCCGGTGATCTTCTTTTCGTAGATCGTCTTCGTCGGCCGCAGAGCGAGGATCTGTCGGTCGGTGGTAAGCTGTACTGAGCGATCCATGGCGATCTCACGTGTGCCAAATGCAGTGGGACACTAGCCTTTTTTCAGGATGCGTGGGCGCCATTGATGCCTTTTAACGCGAAACTCGTTGAAAACCGCTGAAATGCCAAAAAAATCGAAATACATCAATATCAATACGTTATGAAGCTCTTGAAATGCGATGAAACAACCTGAAATAGCCTTGGCGGCGGTTCACACCGAGGGGGTCACAGGTTCAATCCCTGTCGCATCCACCATTTCCTCTCAGAGACATCAGGGCTCGGTGGTGAACCGCTTCTCGCGGATGGCCATCAGGGCAAAGGCGATGCCCATCCCCAGCAGGACCGGCGCGCCGATAGCCAGCCATTCGGCCCAGCGGTCCCCCGCATGGTTGTCGGCCAGGCCCCAGGAGGCCGCTGCGGCGGTGATTGTCGGTATGGACAGGCTGAACCAGGTGCGGCGGGTGCGCAGGTCGCCCGGTTTTCGCGTCAAGGCTGTGAAGACGACGACAAGGAACATCGCGCCCTGCACGATGAGCATGAGAAGAGTCAGCGACGGCATGAGAATTCCCCTGAACCGAGGGCACTGGATACCGGCGTTCGGCGCACGTCAATGCCCGCCCGACGCCGCCTCCGCCGCGGGCAGCCGCACGATCACGTCGTCGACCTGCACCCCGCCCCGGTCGACAACGAGGTTCTGGTAGTTGCGCTGACCGTCCTGGGTCTCGGACTCGACGTTCTCGACCTGGTCGCGGAACTGGCGGCGCAGATAGGTGGCCAGTTCACCGGCGGTGACCAGTCGGTCGCCGTCCCCGTCGGCCTCGCCGCCCATGCCCGTGCGCAGGAAGTGGGACAGATAGCCCCCGGCCTGGAATTTGTCGGCCACGGCGCTGGTCAGGTCCTCTTCCGAGCTGAACAGCCCCATCACGCCGGGCCGGTCGACCACGTTGCGCGCGAAGCCGCCCGAGAAGCAGGAATCCAGCACCAGCAGCGACAAACGGGTGCGCAGGGTCC
>JBBRFV010000054.1:0-10260 GCA_038241335.1 Caulobacterales bacterium
ACGAGCCGGGCGCCCGCACCGTCATGGGCCGAAGCTATCCCGCCGGCGAGCGGACGCAGGGCGAAGCGATCCTGCGTGACCTGGCCGGTCGGCCGGAGACGGCGCGACGGCTGGCGCGCAAGCTGGCGGTCCATTTCGTCGCCGACGATCCGCCGCCGGCGGTGGTCGCTGCGCTGGAACAGGCCTGGACCCGGTCGCACGGCGATCTGGCCGAGGTGGCGCGGGCGTTGATCGCGGCGCCCGAGACCTGGACGCCGCTGCCGGCCAAGGTGAAGACGCCCTATGATTTCGTGGTCTCGACCCACCGGGCGTTGGGCTCAAGCCCGACGCGGGTTCAGCCGCTGCAGCAGGCGCTGGCGGCCATGGGCCAGCCGGCCTTTTCCGCCCCCTCGCCGGAAGGCTGGCCAGACACGGCGGCCGACTGGGCCGGACCGGACGCCCTGGTCAAGCGGCTGGACTGGGCCAGGGCCGTGGGCGACCGCGCCGTCGACGCCGATCCGAACGCCATCGCCGCGGGGGCCCTCGGTCCGCGTCTCGGCGAACGCACCCGCCTGGCCGTGGCCCGCGCCGAAAGCCGGCCAGAGGCCCTGACCCTGTTTCTCATGTCGCCGGAGTTCCAACGCCGATGACCCGCTTGATCGAAATCAATCGTCGACTGCTGCTGGGCGGCACGCTCGGCGGGGTCAGCCTGACCTTCGCCGGTCGCGCCGCCGCCCGGACCCCGGCCGGCGGGGCGGGACGGCCGAAGCTGGTCGTCGTCATCGCCCGGGGCGCCATGGACGGCTTGTCGGTGGTCGTGCCGCACGGCGATGCGAACTACGTTCCCCTGCGCGGGTCGCTGGCCGTGGAGGGATCGCTGGATCTCGGCGGGGGCTTCGGCCTGCACCCGAGCCTGGCCGGGCTGCACGCCCTGCACCGGGCCGGGCAGATGCGCTTTGCCCCCGCGGTCGCCATCCCCGTGCGGATCCGCTCGCATTTCGACGCGCAGGACGTGCTGGAGAACGGCGGCGAGGGCCTGCGCCAGCAGACGGACGGCTGGCTCAACCGGGCGCTGGCCGCCGCGGGCGGACACCGGGGTCTGTCCGTGGGGGCGCAGACGCCGCTGATCCTGCGCGGCGCGGCCGAGACCTCCAGCT
Source organism: Caulobacterales bacterium (assembly GCA_038241335.1). Classification (GTDB taxonomy): domain Bacteria; phylum Pseudomonadota; class Alphaproteobacteria; order Caulobacterales; family Caulobacteraceae; genus Brevundimonas. The sequence goes on from JBBRFV010000054.1 coordinate 1,137, forward strand.
GGTCGCCGGGCGGGCAGGTGACGGGCCAGGACCGCATCGCCGCCCAGCTGCAGGACCTCTATGTCGACGATCCTCTTCTGGGCCAGAGCCTCGCACGCGGCGTGGAGACGGAGGCCATGGCCATGACGGTCGGCGACGGGACGCCCCTGCGCCGCAACGACGTCAACGGCCTGGGCCAGGCGGTGGCGCGGCTGATGACCGGCGAGCAGGGCGCAGACGTGGTCGCCCTGTCGCTCGACGGCTGGGACACCCATGCCGGACAGACGGCCCAGTTGCGGGCGCGGTTGACCGGGCTGGATCAGGTGATCGGCGGGCTGAAGGACGGTCTGGGCGACCAGTGGCCTGACACGGTGATCATGGTCGCGACCGAGTTCGGTCGCACCGCCCGCGCCAACGGCACCCAGGGCACCGACCACGGGACGGGCTCGACGATGCTGCTGGCCGGCGGGGCGCTGAAGGCCGGCGGCCTGATCGGCGACTGGCCGACCCTGGCCGACAACCGGTTGTTCGAAGGCCGCGACCTGACGCCGACGCTGGATGTTCGCTCGGTGTTCAAGGGCGTGCTGCGCGACCACCTCGGCGTCGACCGGGCGGCGCTGGACGCGCGCGTCTTCCCCGGCAGCGCGGCCGAGGCTCCGGCGCTGGACGGTCTGGTCTAGTCTTCCAGCGGCGGCAGGCCGGCTTCCTTGCGGGCGGCGGCGGCGGCCTTCTTCTCGGCCTTGGCGGCGGCCTTTTCAGCGGCCTTCTTGGCGTCGGCGCGGTCGCGTTCCTGACGTTCGAAGCTGTAGTTGGGCTTGCGGGCCATGGGGCTCTTTCTCTCTTGGGCGCTCACGCTCGGCTCTCGGAGCCTCGCTGCTTGAGCGCGGATGGGACGTAAACGCTCGCGACGCGGTCGCCTGGTGCGGATAGGCGACAAGGTGGGGCAAGCCGGGGCCGGGGACAACCGGCGCGGCTTGTTTCTCAGTCCACGGCGACGATCTCCACCGTCTGGCCGGCGACCACGGCCTCGTCGCCGACCGCCTTGCCCACCAGGGCGCGGGCCAGGGGCGAGACGTGGCTGACCGAGCCCGAGGCGGGATCGGCCTCGTCCTCGCCGACGATTTTCCAGGTCTGGGCCCGGCCGTCGTCGCGCCGGATGGTGACCGAGCCGCCGAAGCGGACGCGGCCCTCGGGCGAGGTCTCAACCAGCTGGGCCGAGGCGCGGCGCGCCGACCAGTAACGCAGCTCGCGCGCCGCCCGGGCCATGGGGGTGCGGTCGGTCTCGATCGTGCCAGAGCTCTGGGCCGCGTTATAGGCGGCGCGGGCCGCGTCGAGGGCGAGCTCGATCGCCGCCAGCCCTTGCAGGGTGACGAGATTGGGCAGGCTCGAGACGGGGCGGTCGGGAAGATCGGCGGCCGTGGCCTCCAGGTCTTCCTCGCGGGTGAAGGCGACGCTCATGGGGAGACAGCGTATGGCGGCTCGCGGCGTTCCGGTCCAAGGAAAGCGCCATGAACACCGAAAACAGGATCGTCCACGTCATCGGCGCCGGACCGGCTGGTCTGATGGCGGCCGAGCGGCTGGCGGCGGGCGGGGCGACGGTGGTGGTGCATGAGGCCATGCCTTCCCCGGCGCGCAAGCTGCTGATGGCCGGGCGCGGCGGGCTGAACCTGACCCATTCCGAGGGACTGGAGGCCTTCACCGGCCGCTACGGCGCGGCGGCGGCGACGGTGGTGGAATGGCTGGCGCGGTGGTCGCCGTCGGACCTGACGACCTGGGCCGAGGGGCTGGGGCAGGCGACCTTCACCGGCTCGTCGGGCCGGGTGTTCCCGCGGGCGATGAAGGCCTCGCCCCTGCTGCGGGCCTGGCTGGCGCGGCTGGGCGCGGCGGGGGTCGAGATCCGGACCCGGTCGCGCTGTTCCGGCTTTCGCCGGAATGACGACTGGCTGGAGCTGGCGTTCCAGACGCCGGAGGGCGAGCGGGTCGAGCGGCCCGACGCCGTGGTGCTGGCGATGGGCGGGGCCAGCTGGCCGAAGCTGGGCTCGGACGGAGGGTGGCGGGCGCCGCTGGAGACGGCGGGCGTGGCCGTGGCGCCGTTCCGGCCCGCCAACGGCGGCTTCGATGTCGCCTGGTCCGAGATTTTCGCCGACCGCTTCGCCGGTCAACCATTGAAAGGGATCGCCCTGAGCCACGCCGGACGCACGGTGCGGGGCGAGGCCATGGTGGCCCGCTACGGCCTGGAGGGCGGGGCGGTCTACGCCCTGTCGGCCGATCTGCGCGAGGCGGTGGAGCGGGACGGGACGGCGACCCTGATCGTCGACCTGCGGCCCGATCTGTCGGTCGAGCAGCTGGCGGCGCGGCTGGACAAGGGGCGCGGCAAGGACAGCGCCTCCAACTGGCTGCGCAAGGCCGGCGGCCTGTCGCCCGCGGGCATCGGCCTGATGCGCGAGATCCCCGGGGAGCTGCCACAGGGGACGGAGAAGCTGGCCAGGCGGATCAAGGGCGTGCGCCTGACCCTGACCGGGACGCAGGGGCTGGCGCGGGCCATCTCCACCGCCGGCGGGGTGCGGCTGGACCAGGTCGACGCGCAGCTGATGCTGACGGCCCTGCCCGGCGTGTTCGTCGCCGGTGAGATGCTGGACTGGGAGGCCCCGACCGGCGGCTATCTGCTGCAGGCCTGTTTCGCCTCGGGCGTGGTCGCCGCCGAGGGAGCGCTGGACTGGCTGGCGGCGGGCGGGCAGGGTCCCAACGCCGCCCCCTGACCGGAGAGCCGTCCATGTTCGTCCGCGCCCTGATCCTGTCCTCCGTCCTGCTGACGGCGGGCGCCGCCGCCGCCCAGCAGGGGCCGCGCATCGATCCCGACCGCCTGAACGCCTCTGTCCGCGACCTGTCGTCCGACGCCTTCGAGGGACGCGGCCCGACCACGCCGGGCGAGGCGCGGACGATCGAATGGCTCGTCCGCCAGTTCCAGGCCGTCGGCGCCGAGCCGGGCGGGCCGGACGGGTCGTGGACGCAGGACGTGCCGCTGAGCCGCACGCAATGGCGGGGTGCGCCGTCGGTGATGGTCAAGGGCGGGGGCGCGGACCTGGCGCTGGCGCAGGGCGACGCGGTGCTGGTGGCCAGCGACCGGCCTGTCAGCCGCATCGAGGTGACGGACGCGCCGCTGGTCTTCGCCGGCTACGGCGTCTCGGCGCCCGAGCGCAGCTGGGACGATTTCGGCGGCGTCGACCTGCACGGCAAGGTGCTGGTGGTGCTGGTCAACGACCCGGATTTCGAGGCGGCGGCGGGGGACGGAGCGTTCGGCAGGTTCGACGGCCGGGCCATGACCTTCTACGGCCGCTGGACCTATAAATTCGCCGAGGCCGGGCGGCGCGGGGCGGCCGGGGTGCTGATCGTCCACGACACGCCGGGCGCGGGCTATGGCTGGAGCGTGCTGCAGAACGGCTGGGGCGCGCCGAAATTCGACATCGTCCGCGACGACCCGGCGGCCGAGCGGGCGCTGTTCCAGGGCTGGATCCAGCAGGACCGGGCGGCGGCCCTGTTCGCGCGGGCCGGGCTGGACCTCGCGGCGCTGAGGATCGCGGCGCGCCATGAGGGATTCCGGCCGGTCGAATTGCCCGGCGTGACCCTGTCGGTGGCTTTCGACCAGAGCGCCGACCGGGTTACGACCCACAATGTGCTGGCGCGGATTCCGGGGCGGACCCACGCGGACGAGACGGTGATGTACGGGGCCCACTGGGACGGCTACGGCGTCGGCAAGCCGGACGCCACGGGCGACGCCATCTACAACGCCGCCGTCGACAATGCGACGGGCGTGGCGGCGTTGCTGGAGCTGGCGCGCGCCTTCCACGAGGGGCCGGCGCCCGAGCGGTCGGTGGTGTTCGCCTCCTGGGCGGCGGAGGAGGCGGGGCTGATGGGCGCGACCTGGTACGCCGCCCATCCGGTCTGGCCGCTGGAGACCACGGTCGCCAACATCAACATGGACTCCCTGCTGCCGGGGCCCGCCCAGCGCGAGATCCCGGTGATCGGCTTCGGCAAGACCGACCTCGACGCGAGGCTGGCGCCCCTGGCCGAGGCGGCGGGGCGGACGCTGATCGCCGATCCGGCTCCCCAGGCCGGCGGCTTCTACCGCTCGGACCATTTCCCGCTGGCCCAGAAGGGGGTGCCGCCCCTGTTCGCCGCCGCCGGCTTCACCGGGGCCAGCGCGGCCAGCCGCGACTATGTCGCCCACCGCTACCACCAGCCGTCGGACCAGTGGGACGCGAGCTGGACGATGGAGGGGGCGGCGCAGGACGTGCAGCTGCTGTTCGAGGTCGGGCGGGGCCTGGCGAACAGCCGCGACTGGCCGAGGTGGACGCCGGGGACGGAGTTCGAGGCGGCAAGGGCGGCGTCGGACGGGATGCGGCGGGAATAGCGGCCCTGGATCCTCCGGCGAGCAAGGCGAGACCGGGGGACCCAGCGGCGCGCGGGAGCGCGAACCTGCACGGACACTTCTGTCGTTGGTGACGAAAGTGCATGGGGCGGTTAGACCCACGCCATGACCGACCAGCCCGACATCCACGGCGTCTGCCCCGACCGCTTCTCCGCGGTGAAGGACGCTTTCGCCGCCAATTTCACAGCCGCGCCCGAGGGGCTGGACGAACAGGCGGCGCGGTTCAGCGTCTGCGTCGACGGCGAGGTCGTGGTCGATCTGTGGGCGGGGTTCGCAGATGCGGCGCGGACGACGCCCTTCAGCGAGACGACGCTGGTCCCGGTGTTCTCGACCGGCAAGGCGGTGATGGCCCTGCTGATCGCGAGCTGCGTCGAGCGCGGCCTGTTGGACTACGAGGCGACCGTGGCGGCGTACTGGCCGGCCTTCCGACAGGCGGGCAAGGCGGGGATCACCGTCGGCCAGCTGATGAGCCATCAGGCGGGTCTGTCGGGGTTTTCGGAGACGGCCGAGCCGACGATCTGGTTCGACCGCGCAGCGGTGCTGGAGCGGCTGTGCGCCCAGGCGCCGATGTGGCCGCCGGGGACGGCGTCGGGCTACCACCCGATCACCATCGGCTATCTGGCCGGCGAGCTGTTCCGCCTCGTCGACGGGCGCAGCATGGGGACGGCGCTGCGTCAGGACTTCCCCGGGCTCGACCTGTGGATCGGCCTGCCGGAGAGCGAGCATGGGCGGGTGGCGCAGATGCGCAAGCCGGCCTCGGCCCCCGACCTGGGCTTGATCGACGCGGTCAAACGCGCGGCCTTCCTCGACCGGGGCTCGGCGCCGGGCGGGCGCGGCTCGGCCGAGTGGCGGGCGATGGAGATCCCGTCGGCCAACCTGCACGGCACGGCCCGCGATCTGGCGCGGATCATGGCGGTGCTGGCCGGCGACGGGCGCTTCGAGGGGCGGACAGTGCTGTCGGCGGACACCCTGGCGCAGGCGACGCGCGAGCGCATCCAAGGACAGGACCGGGTGCTGCCCTTCGTCATGGGCTGGGCCGCGGGCTGGACGATGAACGCCGGGCTGAACGTGTTCGGCCCCAACGCCGGGGCGGTAGGCCACTACGGCTGGGGCGGGTCGTGCGCCTTCGCCGATCCGTCGACGAAGGCGTCGGGAGCCTATGTGATGACCCGCCAGTCGCCGCATCTGCTCGGGGATCCGAGGGCGGTGCGGTTGTTGGGTGCGCTGTATTTGGCGCTGTGAGCGGATTCGAGGGGGTGGTTAGTGGTTAGTGATTGTCGGTTCGCTGACCGAGAGAAATGCGCCACCGTCGGCGGACCCCTCAACCACTGACCACTAACCACTAATCACTGCGCTTCGGCGCGGTCAGGCCGCCGACGATTCCGGCGAGGACGGCCAGCCCCGCGCAGGTCAGGATCACGGCCCGGAACGCCGCGTGGAAGGCGCCGACCGCATCCGGTTTCAGATCGCCGCCCGCCATGACGTCGCCCAGCAGGGCGCGGGCGTCCGGGCTGTCGGCGGTCGCGACGAACACCGCCGACAGGATCAGCCCCAGAATAGCGATCGCCAGCAGGCCGGCGACGCGGGCGACGGCGTTGTTGACGCCCGAGGCGATCCCCGTATGCCCGGGCGGCACCGCGCCCATGACGGCGGCGGTCAGGGGGCCGACGGCCAGGGTCATGCCGATCGCCATCACCGTCATACCGGCCAGCGGCCCGTCGACATAGCCGGCGTCCGGCCGCATCAGGCCGAGCAGGACCAGACCGGCGCCGGCGAGGATCGGGCCGAGACTGAGAGACAGGCGGGCGCCGAACCGGTCCGCGAGCCGCCCGGCCAGCCCCGAGAACAGCCCCATGATGACGGCGAAGGGCAGCATGGCGGCGCCGGCCTTGGTGGCGCTCCAGCCGTGCACCCGGATCAGTTCGAAGGGCAGGAAGAACATGGCCCCGCCGAGGGCGAAGTAGAGCAGTAGCGTCAACAGGTTGATCCCGCTGAACACGGACGACCGGAACAGGCCGAGCGGCATCATCGGATGGGTCTCGCGCGCCTGGGCCCATAGGAAGGCCGCCGACAGGAGCGCGCCGCCGATCAGTCCGGCGAGAATCCGCGGATCACCGAAACCGAGGTCCGGCGCGGCCGTCAGGGCCCAGGTCAGGGCGCCGAGGCCGCTCACCGCCAGCAGGGCGCCCAGCCCGTCGAGACCCCGGGCGCCGGGATCGCGGCTTTCGGGCGTGAAGGCGAGGGTCATGATCCCGGTCAGGATGGCCAGGGGGACATTGATCCAGAAGATCATGCGCCAGTCGCCGTGGTCGGTCAGCCAGCCGCCGACCAGCGGCCCGATCATGCCGAACAGGGCGCCCGCTCCGGCCCAGGTTCCGAACGCCTTGCCGCGTTCCCCGGGCGGGAAGACCGCGCCGATGACGGCCAGCGCCCCGGGCGTCAGCAGAGCCGCGCCGATCCCCTGCACCGCCCGGCCGGCGATCAGCAGGTCGACGGTGGGCGCGAGGGCGCAGCCGATCGAGGCCACAGCAAAGATCGCCACTCCGATCAGGAAGACCAGACGCCGCCCGAACCGGTCGCCTGCCGCCCCGCCGATCAGGACCAGGGCGCCGAGGGTCAGCAGATAGGCGTTCGACACCCACTGGACGGCGGCGGGCCCGGCCCCGAGGTCGGACTGGATCGACGGGAGCGCCACGCCGAGGGCCGAGCCGTCGATGAAGGTCAGGCTGGAGCCCAGAACGGTGGCCGCCAGCACCCAGTGCTTGCGGGCGGACGACAGGGTTGCGGACGGTTTCGACACGGGCGCCTCCGGCGGAGGCGTCACGCTACGCCGGTTCGGCGCTGTCCTTCAACGCACGGCGGGCGGCGCGATTGCGGGCCCAGGCCGCGCCGGCGAACACCGCCGCCCCGCTCCAGATGAAGCCGAAGGAGGCGATGCGCAGCGGGGTCAGCGCCTCGCCAGCCCAGACGCCGCAGGCGAACTGGAAGGTCGGGGCGAGGAGCTGGACGAAGCCGAGGGTCGACAACGGCAGGCGACGCGCGGCCCAGGCGAACAGGGCCAGGGGCAGGACGGTGGCGGGGCCGGTGACGAGGGCCCAGGCGAAATGCGACGGCGAGGCGAAGCCGTGGCCTAACCCCTGATGCTGCAGCCAGACCAGCCACAGGACGCCGAACGGGGCCAGCAACAGGCATTCGATGAACAGGCCGGCCTGGGCGTCGACCGGGACCTTCTTGCGGATCACCCCATAGGCGCCGAACGAAAAGGCCAGGACCAGGGATATCCACGGCGGGCGGCCGAGGGCCAGCGCCTGGATCAACACGCCGACGGCGGCCAGGCCGATGGCGATCCAGCCCGAGCGGCTGATCCGTTCGCGGAACAGCCACAGGCCGACCACCATGTTGAGCAGGGGGTTGATATAGTAGCCGAGGCTGGCCTCGAGCGTCGCATGGTGGGTGGTGGCCCAGACATAGAGGCCCCAGTTAACGCCGATCAGCACGGTCGACGCCACCAGCCAGCCGAGCACCCGGGGATTGGCCAGAACGGCCACGGCCTGACGCCCCTGGCCCGCCGCCAGCACCAGTCCGCCGGCGAACAGCAGCGACCAGGCGGTGCGCTGGGCCAGGATCTCGTCGGCGGTGAAGCCGCGCGCCGCCAGCGCCATGAACAGCAGGGGCAGGAAGCCCCACAGGGTGTAGCAGGCGACCGCAGAAATCAGCGGAGCGCGGGCGTCGGGAGAGGGTTCGGCCATGATCGGTCGATGTGACCGGTCAGACGGTGATGCTGCGGTAGCCCGAGGCGGGCTTGATCATGCCGGTCTCGTCCAGAAGCTGGGCGATCTGGACGGCGTTCAGGGCCGCCCCCTTGCGCAGGTTGTCGGACACGATCCACAGGTTCAGGCCGTTCTCGACGGTCGGGTCCTTGCGGATACGGCTGACATAGACGGCGTGTTCGCCGGCCGCATCGACGGGGGTGATGTAGCCGTCGTGCTCCTGCTTATCAATGACCATGACGCCGGCGGCGTCGCGCAGGATCGAGCGGGCCTCGTCGGGGCTGATCGGACGGTCGAACTCCAGGTTCACCGATTCCGAATGGCCGACGAAGACCGGCACCCGCACGCAGGTGACGGTCAGCTTGATGGCCGGGTCGAGCATCTTGTGGGTCTCGTTCCACATCTTGGATTCCTCGTCGGTGTAGCCGTCGTCCTGGAAGGCGCCGATGTAGGGAATGACGTTGAAGGCGATCTGTTTGGGGAACAGCTTGGGCCGGGCGTCGCCGAGGCCGTAGATGGCCTTGGTCTGGTTCCACAGCTCGTCCATGCCCGCCTTGCCGGCGCCCGAGACCGATTGATAGGTCGAGACCACGGCGCGCCTGATCTTCGCCGCGTCATGCAGGGGCTTGAGCGCCACCACCAGCTGGGCGGTCGAGCAGTTGGGGTTGGCGATGATGTTCTTCTTCGTCGCCAGCTTGATGGCGTCCGGGTTCACCTCGGGCACGATCAGCGGCACGTCCGGGTCCATGCGGAAGGCGGACGAGTTGTCGATAACGATGGGTCCGGCCTTGCCGATCTTTGCCGACCACAGGCGCGAGGCGTCGCCGCCGGCGCTCATCAGCACCAGATCGACGCTCGAGAAATCGAACAGTTCGATGTCCTCGCATTTGATGGTCTTGTCGCACCACGACACCTCGACGCCCTTGGACTTGCGCGAGGCGACGGC
>JBBRFV010000055.1:0-10241 GCA_038241335.1 Caulobacterales bacterium
TGGCCTGTCCGACGCCGACATCGACAAGATGGTCAAGGAAGCCGAGGCCAACGCCGCGGCCGACAAGGCGAAGAAGGAAATGGTCGAGGCGGTCAACGCCGCCGACAGCCTGATCCACTCGACCGAAAAGGCCATGGCCGAGCACGGCGACAAGGTCGGGGCCGATGAGAAGGCCGCGATCGAAACCGCCCTGGCCGAACTGAAGACGGCCAAGGACGGCACGGACCCGGAAGATATCCGGACCAGGACCAACACCCTGGTCCAAGCCTCGATGAAGCTGGGCGAGGCCATGTACGCCTCACAACAGGGCGACGGCGACGCGACCGGGGCTCCGGCCGACGACGGCGTGGTCGACGCCGAATTCGAGGAAGTCTCGCCCGACGGCGACGCCGGCGACGACGAGAAGAAGAGCGCGTAGGCCACAGGCTTCGCACAATCATCACGGCCCCGCTTGTCACCGGACGGGCGGGGCCGTGTCATGAAACTTGCATCATCGAACCGGGCGCCCATGTCAGCCCGGTCAGCCGGTTTCGGTCGGACGCCCGTCAAGAGGCGCGGATCGGGACGGCGGGGTAAGAGGACCAACGCCGGATGGCGCGCGACTATTACGAAATTCTCGAGGTCGAACGGACCATCGACGCGGCCGGGCTGAAGTCCGCCTACCGCAAGCTGGCCATGGCCCATCACCCGGACCGCAACGGCGGCTCGGACGACTCCATGGCGCGCTTCAAGGAGATTTCCGAGGCCTACACCGTCCTGGCGGATGACCAGAAGCGCGCCGCCTACGACCGCTTCGGCCACGCCGGCGTCAATGGCGGTGGAGGAGGGGGCAATCCCTTCGGCCAGGGCCAGGGCTTCGCCGACGTCAACGACATCTTCTCCCAGGTCTTCGGCGACGCGTTCGGCGACGTCTTCGGCGGCCGCCAGGGCGGCGGGGCTCGCCAGAACGGCCCGCGCCGCGGTTCGGACCTGCGCTACGACCTCGAGATCAGCCTCGAACAGGCCTACAAGGGCGCCGACGTCGAGATCGCCGTGCCCACAACGGCCGCCTGCGAAACCTGCGAAGGCACGGGCGCCAAAAAGGGCGCCAAGGCCGCGACCTGCACCACCTGCCAGGGCGCGGGCCGGGTGCGTCAGGCCAACGGCTTCTTCCAGGTCGAACGCACCTGCCCGGCCTGCGGCGGAGCCGGTTCCCGGATCGCCACCGCCGACGTCTGCACCGGTTGCCACGGCCACGGCCAGGTCCGGAAGAACCGCAAGCTTCAGCTCAAGGTGCCCGCCGGCGTCGATGACGGTTCGCGCATCCGCCTGTCGGGCGAGGGCGATGCGGGCGCGCGCGGCGGTCCGCGCGGCGACCTCTACGTCTTCCTGTCGGTCAAGCCGCATGAACTGTTCGAGCGCGACAACCTCGACCTGCTGGTCACCGTGCCCGTCTCCATGACCACGGCGGCGCTCGGCGGCGAGATCGACGCCCCCTGCCTGACCTCCGAGGCCTGCGACGGCCGCTGCAAGGCCCCGGTCTCGGTGCCCGCCGGGGCCCAGACCGGCAAAACCGTCCGGATCAAGGGCAAGGGTATGCCGCATCTCAACGGCAAGAACCGCGGCGACCTCGTGGTCGAGCTGTTCGTCGAGACCCCGACCGAGCTGACGCCGCGCCAGAAGGAGCTTCTGGAAGAGCTGGCCGCCTCGTTGGGCGACACCCAGACGCCGCGCAACTCGTCGTTCGCGGGCAAGGCCAAACGGTTCTGGGCCGACATCCTCGGCGCCGAGAACGCGCAATGAGCCTCCCCGCATGAGCGCCCTGTTCCACGCCGGCATTTCCGGCGCCCGGGGTCGGATGGGCCGCGCCGTCTCCGCGGTCCTGGACGTCCGCGATGACGTCGTCGTCTCGGCCCGCTTCGATCGCGGCGACAGTCCCGACCTCAGCCTGTGCGACGTGATCATCGACTTCTCGACCCCCGACGCCTCGGTCGAGCTGGCCCAGGCCTGCGCCGCCCGCGGCGGTCCGGCGCTGGTCATCGGCTCCACGGGCCTCACGCCGGAACAGGACGCCGCCATTCTCAAGGCCGCCGAGACGGTCGCCATCGTCCGAAGCGGCAATTTCTCGCTCGGCGTCAACATCCTGATCGGCCTGGTCGAGCACGCCGCACAGCGGCTGGATGCGCGCGACTGGGACATCGAGGTGCTGGAGACCCACCACCGGCGCAAGGTCGACGCCCCCTCGGGCACCGCCCTGATGCTGGGCGAGGCGGCCGCCAACGGCCGCGACGTCGATCTCGCGGACGTGCGCAGCAAGCCGTATGACGGCGTCACCGGCGAGCGCGAGCCCGGCCGGATCGGCTTCGCCTCGCTGCGCGCCGGCGGCGTCATCGGCGAACACACCGTCCTGTTCGCCTCGGACGACGAGACCCTGACACTCAGCCACTCGGCCATCGACCGCTCCCTGTTCGCCCGCGGCGCCGTCGCCGCCGCCGCCTGGGTCCGCAGCCGCAAGCCCGGCCTCTACGACATGCAGGACGTGCTCGGTTTCAGGCAGGCATAAGCCTGCCGGAAGGGCGCTATCGCTCGCCGCGCGGCGGCTCGCTGCTTGAGCGCGAAGAGTGCGCGAAGCCCCGGCCGCGTCGGGTCGAGAAGGCGTAGCCTTCTGACCTCGGCCCACTGGAATGTCTTCCCTCACGCGAATATGAGGCGCGCGACGTCCGGCCCCGTGGTTAAGGTGACGCCATGCGCGCAAGGGGCTGGATCATTCCTGCGGCGGCCCTCACCCTGGCCGCCCTGACTGCGGCGGGCTCCTCGGCCCAGCCGAGGGCCACCCGCGTCCTGCATCGCGCCATGCCGGTCGAGCCCGTGGTGGTCGAGCTGTTCACGGCCCAGGGCTGCGCCGGCTGCCTCGACGCCAACGCCCGACTGGAAGCCGTAGCCGACGAGCCGGGCATCATCGTCCTGACCTACGGCGTCGACTACTGGGACTATCTCGGCTGGTCCGACACCTTCGCCAAACCCGAGTTCACCGCCCGCCAGCGCGCCTATCGGGAGCCGCTGCGGATGCGCACGGTGTCGACGCCCCAGGTGGTGATCGACGGCCGGCGTCAGGTGCCGGGCGCGCGCGATCCCGACCTGCAGCGGGCTATCGACGAAGAGGCGGCCCGCCGGGTCTATCCGCCCCAGATCGAGTTTCGCGAACGCGGCGACCAGGTCGGCGTCGGTTCCGGCCGGGTCCCCGCCGGCGGGGCCGAGGTGGTGGCTGTGACCTTCACCCCGGGGCCCCAGACCGTTGAGATCCAGAGCGGCGACAACCGCGGCCGCGCGGTGCGTCAGGTCAATGTCGTGCGTTCGGTCCGCACCCTCGGCGACTGGGCCGGACAGCCGGTCCTCTACGCGCTGCCGGCCCATCTCGAATCGGATCAGTCGATCGCCATTCTGGTGCAGGCCAGGTCCGACCGTCGCATCCTGACCGGCGCCGTCCGGGCTTCAGACTGATTTTCCGTCATTTTCGATCAGTATCCCTGTTCTCCGGAACGGGCTGACAGTGCATGATCGCGTCGCGGGTGCGCGGGGCGCGGGACTCATGGGGAAACCGAACATGTCGACCGGGTCGGCCAAGGGAGTCGCTGCGGCCGTGGCGGGCGGGATCGCGCTGGTCGTCGCCTGTGTGGGTGCGGCGTTCGGCGCGTCGGGGCAGGACACCCTGATGTCGCCCGAAGCAAGCGGCGTCAGCCAGGCCGTCACCGCGGCGGAACTGGCCGCGTGGGGACGCGCTCACCAGGACCCCGGAGCGCTGATCATGGCGGCGCGGCTGCTGGCCGAGGTGCCGGTCCGGCAGGGCGAGGATTCGACCGGCGAGGTCCTGTTGAGCTCCAACCGCCTGCTGGATGAGGCGGCGGCTCTGGCGACGGGCAACGACCCCCTCGTGGCCGCCATCGGCCGTCTGCGCGCCGGCGCCGCCGGCCGGACGCGCGGCGTGAACTTCTCGCCGTTCGGGCGCGGCCCCATCTTCACCGTCAAGGAGCTGCAGGCGCGCGAGACCTATGGTTTCGACGTCGACGCCCGGGCCGGAGAGGTGCTGCGGGTCGCCGCCATCGGCGACGGCGACACTAATATCGACCTGTCGGTGAAGGACGCGCAGGGCGTTGTGGTCTGCCGCGACGGATACGGCGACCACTATCCGGTCTGCACCATCTCGCCGAGCCGGCCCGGCAAGATGCGGGTCGATATCGTCAACCGCGGCGACGTCTGGACCAAGGTCCAGATCCTGAGCAACTGACCGGAGGGGGCGTGGGCGGTTTCTCCAGGGTGCTTCGCCGTCTCGCGCTGCCGCTGGCGGCGGGGCTTATCGCCACCGTTCTCGGCGCGCCCGCCGCGGCCCAAAACACGCCCGAGACCCAGAACGCGCCCGACGCCCTGCGCGGCGAGGCGTTCGAGGCCGCCCAGTGGGCCATCGCCTCCGACGCCGCCGACGCCCTGGCCCGGGTCTCGGCCCGGTTCGCCCAGGGCGACGACGCCCTCGGCCGGCTGGCCGAACAGCGCGAGACCCTGATCGCCCGGCGCGACAACCTGGAGCGGGAGCAGGAACGGCTCTACGGCCTCGAGGACCCGGACGGACGCCAGCGCCGCGCCGCCACCGACGCGGAATACGAGCGGGTGGTTCAGAGCCTGCGCGTGGTCGAGGCCGACATCGACGCCCGTTTCCCGGCCTATGCCGAACTGACCAGCCCGGGCGCCCTGTCGATCGCCGAGACCCAGGGTTTGCTCAAGCCGGACGAGGCCCTGCTGCTGGTCCTCGTCAATCCCGAGGCGACCTATGTCTGGGGCCTGTCTCACGAGCGCGTCGCCTGGGCCCGGGCCGACGATCTCGGCGACGCCGCCATGACCCGCGCGGTGGCGACCCTGCGCGGCGCCCTGACCGCGACCGCCTCGCGCGGCGACCCGGCCGTTGACCCGCTGGTGTTCACCGGCCTGCCGGTTCCCGACTTCGACCGGGCCCTGTCCTTCCGGCTTTACGCCGAACTGGTCCAGCCGGTCGAAAGCGTGTTCGAGGGCAAGTCGACCCTGGTCACCGTCGTCACCGGCGCCTTGACCACCCTGCCGCTGGCGGTGCTGTCGACGACGGCCCCGCATGGCGACGACGCCGCGCCCGACGCTCTCGCCGCCACCCCGTGGCTGATCGACCGCTACGCCCTGGCCAGCCTGCCGTCCGTTTCGAGCCTCAAATCCCTGCGTTGCCATCTGGTGGCCGATCCCGCCTTGCGCAGCCCGGGCTGCCCCGCCCCGCGCGTATCCGCCGCCGCGACCGCTTCACGCAGGCCGGGGGGTCGTCCGGTCCAGCTGGCGGCCTTCGGCGCGCCCCTGCTCTCGGGCGCGCCGCAGGACTTCACCCGCGGCGCTCCCGCCGCCGACGCCGTCATGGGCCTGGGCCGGCTGGCGGACGTGGTCAAGCTGCGGGCCCTGCCCTATCTCCCCGGCGCCCGCAGCGAGCTTGAGGCGTTGCGGCGCCGCTATCCCGCGGCCCTGGTGCGCATCGGCGCGGACGCCACCGAGACCACGGTGCGCGGCCGCGACGCCGGCGCCCTGTCCCGCGCCCGTTTCGTGGTCTTTTCCACCCACGGGCTGATGGCCGGATCGACCGCCGCGGAGCCCGGTCTGGTGCTGACCCCCCCGGACCAGGCCACCGAAGCCGACGACGGCTATCTGAGCGCCTCGGAGGCGGCTCAGCTCAGGCTCACCGCCGAGTTCGTGGTCCTGTCGGCCTGCAACACCGCCGCCTCGGACGGCCGGCCGGGGGGCCAGGGCCTGTCGGGACTGGCGCGCGCCTTCTTCTACGCCGGGGCCCGTTCCGTGCTGGTGTCCCACTGGGAGGTGTCGGACGCCGCCACCACGGCCCTGATCTCCGACACCTTCGCCGACCTCGACGCCCGGGCCGGGCATGACCCGGCGGCGCGGGCCCACGCCCTGCAATCGGCGATCCGCCAGGTCCGCGCCGACCCGCGCTGGACCCACCCCGCCTACTGGGCCGCCTTCACCCTTGTCGGAGAACCCGGCTAGGCGGGTCCGCCGGACAGCCGTATGCGCGACACGGCGGCCTGCAATCCATTGGCGCCGTAGGGTGTCGAAGCCCCCCGCCCCCAGACCGGATCGGGCCACTGACCGTCGTCGTGACGCCGGCCGACCACATGCACGTGCAGCTGGGCCGTGACATTGCCGAGGGCGGCGATGTTCAGCTTCTCCACCGGCCGCCCCGCCGCCTCGCCCATCGCGCGCACCAGCGCTCCGGCGGCGACGACCTCGTCCATCAGACGCGCGCGGTCGCTCGCCGACAGATCCTCCAGCTCATGCATCCCGATCCGGCGCGGGATCAGGATCAGCCACGGGAAGCGGGCGTCGTCCTGGAGCCGGATCTGACACAGCGGCCAGTCGCAGGCGATGACGGATCCGGCCTCGAAGGCTGGGTCGGCTTTGAAAGCGCTCATGCCGTCTGGCTCGCCCGGCGGCGGCCCGAGGTCAAGCGGGGCGGTTCAGTTCAGGCTGTAGACGACGCAGGCCTGGTCGGTCAGTTCGCGCAGCGGCGGCTGCAGCGCCAGCCGCGCCGCCTCGATCTGGTCCTCGCTGGGCCCGCCGCCGCCGGGCGCGGGCGGGGGCGGAGGCGGAGGCGGCGCAGCCGCATAGGCGACCCGGTTTCCGGTCACCGCGACTTCATCCACCGTCGTCGCCCCGCCGCCGCCGCCCGAGGCGTAGGACGGCCAACCGGCGAGGACATCAGTCTGGCAGGCGCGGCCCGTCGGATCGATGACCCGCACCGCGCCAAGGGTCGCTCCGGCGTCGCCCGCGGCGGCTCGGGCCCGTCGCGCCGCGTCCTTGACCGCCTCGCCCTGAAGATTGGTCAGCCAAGCGTTTTCCGGCTGAAGGGTGAAATAGACCTGGCTGATGGAGGTCGGCTGGGCCGCCACCACCGTGGCGTAGACCCGCTCCAGCACCGCCGTGTCGCGGATGGTCAGGCTGACCGTCGCATTGGCCTCGTAGCGGGCGATCCGGTCCGAACGGACATTGTCGCGCAGCACCCCGTTCTCGTCGCGGTACTGATCGTAGATCGGCCGGGTGGTGAGGGTCGTCTCGACCCGCACCTTGTCCACGCCATAGGCCCCCAGCGCCTGGCTCAGGGCGCGCACCTGGTCGGCGGCCTTGCGCGAGGCGTCGGCGGCGGTGCGGTCGATCGACTGGAAGGCGGCGTTGAAGCCGGCCCGATTGGCGGGCAGTTCGACGCGGACCGTCCCGATCGAGGCGATCACCGGATCGCGCATCCACCACGGGGCCGGTACATAGCGGTCGCCGACCGTCGCGGGCGGGGTCTGGGCCAGAGCAGGCGCGGCGAGGGGCGCGGCGACGCCGGCCAGCAGCAGGGAAAGGGCAAGGCGCTTCAGCATGATCGGACCTCCTCGATAAGGTCCGGACCCTGCCCGCCCCGGTCCCCGCGGCCAAGGCCCGGCGTCCGGATAGTCGGCTTTCGTCAGCCCGATCAGGCGACCGCGTCGTTCTCCATCACGAAGGCGTTCAGCTTGTTGCCGTCCGGATCGCGGAAATAGGCGGCGTAGAAGCTGTCCCCGCGCGGTCCCGGGGGGCCGTCGCACGATCCGCCGTTGGCCAGGGCGATGTCGTGCAGGCGGTGGATCTGCTCTCGCGACGACGCCTCCAGCGCCACCATCACGCCGTTGCCGACGCTGGCGGTCTCGCCGTTGAACGGCTTGGTCAGGCCGATGCCCGCCCCGCCGCCCGGCGTGCCCCAGGCGATGGCGCCCGGCCATTCCATCATCCGCGTCGTCCCCCTCTCGGCGGCCACGGCGTCATAGAATTTCGCCGCCCGCTCGAGGTCATTGGTGCCCAGCGTCACATAGCCGATCATGTCGAAGTCCTCCCTGAGGGCGGCACTCAACCATGAACAAACAGCGAACACAAGAGCGACGGGCCGCCCCGTCTTGCGGCTCCCGGCCTGCGGGTCTAGACCGCCGCCACGCCTTCATCACCCGCTCAACCCGGCCTCAAGCAGCGCGAAGCGCGGTAGGCCCATGGAGACATATATGGCTCGCGCGAAGATCGCCCTTATCGGCGCCGGCATGATCGGCGGCACCCTGGCCCATGTGGCCGCGCGCGAAGCGCTGGGCGACGTCATCCTGTTCGACATCGCCGAGGGCACGCCCCAAGGCAAGGCGCTGGACATCGCCGAGGCCACCGCGGTCATGGGCTCTGACGTGTCGCTCAAGGGCGCCAACGCCTACGCCGACATCGCGGGCGCTGACGTCTGCATCGTCACCGCCGGCGTCCCCCGCAAGGACGGCATGAGCCGCGACGACCTGGTCTCCATCAATCTCAAGGTCATGAAGGCCGTCGGCGAGGGCATCAAACAGCACGCCCCCGACGCCTTCGTCATCTGCATCACCAACCCGCTCGACGCCATGGTCTGGGCCCTGCAGAAATTCTCGGGCCTCCCGCACGAGAAGGTCGTCGGTATGGCCGGCGTGCTCGACTCGGCCCGCTTCGCCTATTTCCTGTCGGAAAAGACCGGCGTCTCGGTGCAGGACATCCACGCCTGGACCCTGGGCGGTCACGGCGACGACATGGTGCCGATGGTGCGCCACTCGACCATCGGCGGCCTGCCCCTGCCCGACGCCGTCGCAGCCGGCTTCCTGTCGCAGGCCGACCTCGACGCCATCGTCACGCGCACCAGAAAAGGGGGAGGCGAGATCGTCGCCCTGCTCAAGACCGGCTCGGCCTTCTACGCCCCGGCCGAGAGCGCCATCGCCATGGCCCGTTCCTATCTGATGGACCAGAAGCGCGTCCTGCCCTGCGCCGTCTGGCTGTCGGGCCAATACGGGCTGAAAGACCTCTATGTCGGCGTCCCTGCCCTGATCGGCGCCGGGGGCGTCGAGAAGGTGGTCGAGTTCACCACCAACGCCGACGAGAAGGCCATGTTCGCCAAGTCGGTCGAGTCCGTGAACGGCCTGATCCAGGCCTGCAAGGATATCGACGCTTCGCTGGCTTAGGCCAGCCAGGGCGCTAACGCTCGCGACGCGGTCGCTCGCTGCTTGAGCGCGAGGCTATCGACAGGAGAGAGGCCGCGGAACGATCCGCGGCCTTTTTCATATCCGCCCCACCTCGCCCTTTCGTCATCCTCCGGCAAGCCGCGCATTCGCGGCGCAGACCGGTGACCCAGCGGCCCCGCGGGCGATCTGTGCAAGCGCGATGTCGGCGGTCCTGACGTCCTCACGGTCGCGATGACGAGGAGGGAAGAGCCGAAGCTTTTTTCCTCAGTGCCCGGCCGGTGCGGCCGGCGCGGCCTCGGGGCGCAGATAGCCGACGGCGGTGGCGAACGCGCCGACCATACCGACCCAGACCGACGTCGGATCGGTCAGCTGATCCACGCCGCCCGGCTGGACCAGCACGTCGTACTGCACCGCCGCCGTGGGATCGCCCCCGCTCGCGGCCGGCGCATAGAAGGCCTTGAGGAAACGCCGCTCACGGTTCCAGTCGTTGACCTTGTCCAGGGTGATGGTCGGGTTGGAGAAGCTGGCGCTGAACTGGATGTCGCCGCACCGGTCGTTGGTGCAGCCATAGAAGAACACCGCCCAGGTCAGCGGCCCGTCGGTGACCGTGACGAAGGTCTGGCCGCCCTGCTGCTGGACCGGTCCCACCTGCCCGCCCTTGGCGGTCAGCCAGGCGCTCACCTCCGCGACGGTCAGGCCCGGCTGCGACGCCGACGCAGCGGGCGTCTGGGCCAGGGCGGAAGCCGGCGCGGCGGTCAGAAGGGCCGCGGCGGCGGCGAGGCAGGCGATCAGGCGCATCGGGTGTCTCCGGTTCGGCTTCACCCTGCCGTCAATCGCGCGCTCGCGCCAGCCAGTCCGCGCCGGCCATCTCGTTCAGGCGCGAGGCGGTGCGTTCGAATTCGAAGGCCCCGATCCCCTCGCGGTACAAGGCCTCCGGCGCCGCCTGCGCCAACACCACCAGCCGCGTGCCGGCCTCGTAGAGGGCGTCGATCAGGGTGACCAGCCGCCGCGCCTCGACATGATGCGCGCCGTCCAGAACCGGAACCTCCTCCAGGAAAAGTGTGTGGAACCGCCCGGCGACGGCCAGATAGTCCTGCGGCCCCAGCGCCCGGCCGCACAGTTCGGCGAAGGTCGCCCGCGCCAGGCCTCCGTCGGTGCGGTCGAGCACCACCTCGCGCCCCAGCACGGTCAGACGCGCCGGACATTCCT
>JBBRFV010000056.1:0-10115 GCA_038241335.1 Caulobacterales bacterium
TCGGGCCTGTCGGGCCAGGCCGGCGCGATCCGTCATGGCCTGTCGCACGCCCAGACCCACAATGAGCCGGCGCAGCGTCCGGTCCAGAAGCCGCACGGCTTCCAGACCCGCGACAGCCGCGTCGTCGAGCGCAAGAAGTACGGCCGCGCCAAGGCCCGCAAGTCCTTCCAGTTCTCGAAGCGCTAAGCCGTTTCAGTTATGGATTGGGGGCGCTTCGGGAAACCGGAGCGCCCTTTTTCGTGTCTCCTTCTCCCCTTGCGGGAGAAGGTGGCAGGCGAAGCCTGACGGATGAGGGGGCGCGCCGGCCTGGCTGGTCGGTGTCTCAAATCCGCCGAAGTTTCGGGTCGATGAGACCCCTCATCCGCCCCGCTGCGCGGGCCACCTTCTCCCGCAAGGGGAGAAGGATTCTGGAGCGTTCGATGTCTCATACGGTCTTCATCGACGGCGAGGCCGGGACCACGGGGCTGGAGATCCGCGAGCGGCTGGAGGCGCGCGGTGATCTGGAGCTGATCCTGCTGGGCGACCGGCGGCGCGACGTGGCGGCGCGGCGTGAGGCGCTGAACGCCGCCGACGCGGTGATCCTGTGCCTGCCCGACGAGGCGGCGAAGGAAGCCGTGGCGATGATCGACAATCCGGCGGTGCGGGTGATCGACGCCTCGACGGCCTATCGCGTCGATCCGGTCTGGACCTATGGCTTCGCCGAGATGGCCCACGCACCGGGAAGAATGGGCCAGCGCGAGAAGATCGCGGCGACGAAGCGGGTGTCCAACCCCGGCTGCTATCCGACCGGCTTCATCGGTCTGGTGCGACCGTTGGTGTCGGCGGGGCTGATCCCGGCGGGCTGGCCGGTGACGGTCAACGCCGTGTCCGGCTATTCCGGCGGCGGCAAGGCGATGATCGCCGAGTTCGAGGCGGGAGCCGAGGCCTTCCGCGCCTATGGCTTGTCGCTCAAGCACAAGCATGTGCCCGAGATGACTGTCCATACCGGGCTGGAGCAGCCGGTGCTGTTCGCCCCCGCCGTCGGCGCTTATCGCCAGGGAATGCTGGTCGAGGCGCCGCTGCAACTGGCGGCCCTGCCGGGTTCGCCGTCGATCGAGGTCATCCATGGGGCGCTGGTCGAGGCCTATGCGGGCGAGCGCTTCGTCGAGGTGGCCGATCTGGAGACGACCGAGGCCATGACGGGGATCGACCCTGAGGGGCTGAACGGCACCAACCGGATGCGGCTGCATGTGTTCGGGGCGCGGGACGGGGCGCAGGCGCGGCTGGTCGCCCTGCTGGACAATCTCGGCAAGGGCGCCTCGGGGGCGGCCGTGCAGAACCTGAACCTGATGCTGGGGCTGGACGAGGGGACGGGATTGCAGTGATCGGGGTGAGCGAGGGGTGCTAGTGAGCAAGCGGTGAGCACGACCGAGTTCGACGCTGGCGGCGCCGGCTCACCTCCTGCTCACTAGCACTATTCGCCCAAGCGCCCGCAAACCCTGCAGGATGGCGAAAGGGTGGTGGGCTTGAAACCATCCGCCGCGACCCAACGTATCAACCCTCATGACCCACGCCCTGAACCGCCGTCATCTTTTCGCCAGCGCCGGCGCGCTGGCCGTCGCCGCCTGTTCTTCGGGCAAGGCGGACGCGTCCGAGGCCCGGTACGCCGGGTCGCCGTTCCGGCAAGTGACCGACGCCCAGTGGCGAGCGCGGTTGCCGGCGGCGAGCTACCAGACGCTGCGCCACGAGGCGACCGAGCGGCCGTTCACCAGCCCGTTGAACGACGAGCACCGTCGCGGGACCTTTGTCTGCCGGGGTTGCGACCTGCCGCTGTTCCGCTCGGAGACCAAGTTCGACAGCGGCACGGGCTGGCCCAGCTTCTTCCGGGTCATCGACGGCGCTGTGGGAACCAAGACCGATCTGGCCATCGGCTTCCCGCGCACCGAATACCACTGCGCCCGCTGCCTGGGGCATCAGGGCCATATCTTCGACGATGGTCCGAGACCGACGGGCAAGCGCTATTGCAACAACGGCGTGGCGCTGAGCTTCCGGCCCGCCTAACCCTTTCGGGCCTTGATCGCCGACTCCGCCGTGACGCCGAACATGACCGCCGCGATGATGACGAGCAGGCCGTAGTCGAGGCCGGGCCGGAAAACCGGAATGGCGGCCGTCAGAAACATGATCGCCGGGAACAGGGCGGCCCACAGGGCGCCGCCGGGGGCGTCGGGGCGGATCATCGGCGGCCGGGCCGGCTGGCCTATGCGCCGCTGCAGCATCGGATTGAGCAGCACGTATCCGCCCGCGCAGATGATCGCCATCAGCGGATTGCGAACCAGGCCGCTTTCCGGACCAAAGGCGCTGGCGGTGATGACCACGAGCAGCAGGGCGAACCCGGCCGAGACGGCGAGCAGCAGGTTGGGTTCGAGACGGTTCAACTCTTCACTTTCACATAGCTGCCGGGCGCGGGCTCGATCGCCTTCAGCGGACCAGCCTTCGGATCACGCGCGGGGATCCACTCGCCCGACTTGCCATGCAGCCAGGCGGCCCAATGCTCCCACCAGCTGCCGGGATGTTCGACCGCGGCGGCCTGCCATTCGCCCAGGGTCGGGGGCAGGGCGGGGTTGGTCCAGTGTTGATATTTGTGGGCCGAGGGCGGATTGACCACGCCGGCGATATGGCCCGACCCGGCCAATGTCAGGGTGACGTCGGCGTTGGAGAAGGCGCGGGCCGAGCGATAGACCGAATTCATCGGCGCGATGTGGTCCTCGCGGCTGGCCTGGAAATACAGGGGGATGGTCACCTTCGACAGGTCGACCGTGGTCCCGCCGATCTCGAACTCGCCCCGGGCCAGGGCGTTCTTTCCGTACATCGAGCGCAGATAGTCCATGTGCAGCCGTTTCGGCATCCGCGTCTGGTCGGCGTTCCAGAACAGCAGGTCGAACGCCGGCGGCGCCTTGCCCATCAGATAGTTGCTGACAAAGAACGACCAGATCAGATCGTTGGCCCTCAGGGCGTTGAAGGTGTCGGCCATGGACGCGCCGGGCAGGACGCCGCCGGCCGCGTCCATCATTTGCTCGATCTCGTTCAGCCAGTGCTCATCGGTGAACAGCAGCAGGTCGCCGGCTTCCTCGAAATCGTGCTGGGCGGCGAAGAAGGTGGTGGCGGTCACCCGGTCGTCGCCCTTGGCCGCCATATGGGCCAGCGCCGCGCCCATCAGCGTGCCGCCGATGCAATAGCCGACGGTGTTGATGTGTTCGGCCTTCGACTGCTCCAGCGCCTTCTCGACACAGCGGTAGATGCCCTTCTGCAGATAGTCGTCGAAGCCGAAGGCGGCCTTGTCCACATCGGGATTGACCCAGGAGCAGACGAACACCGTGAAGCCCTGCGCCGACAGCCAGCGGATCATCGAGTTGGCGGGCTGCAGGTCCAGGATGTAGAACTTGTTGATCCACGGCGGGAAGATCAGCAGCGGAATGGCGCGCTGTTTCTCGGTCGCGGCGTCGAACTGGATCAGTTCGAACAGTTCGTCGCGCCAGACGACCTGGCCCGGGGCCGTGGCGACGTTCTCGCCGACGACGAACTTTCCATAGTCGGCCTGGCTGATCTTCAGCTTGCCGGCGCCACGCTCCATATCGGCGGCGAAATTCTGCATCCCCCTGACCAGTGATTCGCCGTTTGTGTCGGCCATGGCCTTGAGAGCCGCCGGGTTGGAGGCGAGGAAGTTGGAGGGTGAGAAGGCGTCGGTCAGCAGTCTGGTGAAGAACTCGGCCCGGCGCTTGGTGCGCGGATCGACGTCCTCGACGCTGGAGACCAGGCCGTTCATCCAGTCGGCCGTGGCCAGATAGGACTGGCGCATGATGTCGAACATCGGATTTTCGGACCAGGCCGGGTCCTTGAAGCGCTTGTCCTTTGAGGGCTCGGCGGCCGCTTCATCGCCCGATGCGCGGCGAGTCGTCGAGGCCCACAGGTCCATGTAGCGGTTGAACAGGTCGGCCTGGGCCGAGAACAGCTTGTCGGGGCGCGAGGCGAGGCTGGTCATAACCGAGGTCATGGCCGGGCCGACGTTGAAGGGATCGGGCGACAGGGCCGCAGGCCGATCCGCCTGGCTCAGGGCCGCCTCGGCGATGGCGGCTTGGGCGGTCATGGCGGCGCGGGCGAGGTTGATCGACAGGGTCTCGAGCATCTGCCGTTGGTCGGCGACGGCGTGCGGCGGTGCATGCGGCGGAGGCGCGAAATCAGCCCGGGCCTGTTCCGCTTTCGGCGACCGCGGTCTGGCCGAGGTCGGTCGGCCCGACTTGCGCGGCGCGCGCGGCGGCGTCTCGGCGGAGGGCGGGGCGGGACGTTTGGCCATGAAGAACCTCGAAAGCCGCGTCAGGATCGGTCGCAGGCGCACGGAGCGCCCTTCCGCCGTACCCGATCATGGCATATGACCGGCACTGAAATGAACGCGCCGCTCCGTAAAAAGATGGTCGTCCTGCTGGCGGCGCTTCCCGCGCTGGTCCTGGGAGGCTGCGCCGGCGCCTTCGATCCTCGCACGGACGCGACCTCGCCGGTCGCGCCGCGGGTGCAGTCGCTGGTCGACGTCAATCGCCACTATCCGCACTGGGCCGACTTCCCGAAACAGATCGAAGCCGCCCCGGAGCCGGTCGCCATCGCCCAGCAGGTCAACACCTTGCGGGTCACCGGCGGAACACTGGCGGGCGAGGCGTCGCGCATCGACTGGCAGCTGACCGAGGATCCCACGGCCTGGGCCGCCGGGGTGCAGGCGCGGGTCGCCGCAGTTCCCGTCGCGCCGGTGACGCAGCAGACCCAGGCCGAGATCGACGACTTCGCCCGCCGCACCCGCGAACGGGGCCGCGCACCGCCCCCGGTCGATCGCCGCTGACCCTCGCAGGGGTCGCCCGGAAAGCGCAGACCGGGCAATATCGTCTCAGGAGAACGCCCATGGCCGGATCGGCCCCCTACGCCTCGACCCTGGCGGCCGACGCCGCCCGCGTCACAGAACTGGCCGCGATCGCCTCGTGGGCCCAGATCGGCCGCGGCGACGAAAAGACCGCCGACCAACTGGCCGTCGACGCCATGCGCACGGCGCTCAACGCTCTGGATATCGATGGCAAGATCGTCATCGGCGAGGGCGAGCGCGACGAAGCGCCCATGCTCTACATCGGCGAGAAGGTCGGCACCGGCAAAGGCCCGGCCATCGACATCGCCCTTGATCCTCTGGAAGGCACCACCCTGACGGCCAAGGCCATGGCCAACGCCCTGTGCGTGCTGGCCATGTCGCCCGGCGGCGGCATGCTGCACGCCCCCGACACCTATATGGACAAGATCGCCATCGGCCCCGGCTATGCGCCCGGCCTGGTGGACCTGGACATGAGCCCCGAGGACAACGTGCGCGCCCTGGCGAAAGCCAAGGGGGTCAAGCCGTCCGAGATCACCGTCTGCGTCATGGACCGGCCGCGCCACGCCGACCTGATCGCCGCCCTGCGCAAGGTCGACGCCAAAATCGTTCTGATCACCGACGGCGATGTCGCGGGCGTGATCCACACAGCCGAGCCCGAGACCGGCATCGACCTGTATCTCGGTTCAGGGGGCGCGCCGGAGGGCGTGCTGGCGGCCTCGGCGCTGAAATGCGTCGGCGGCCATTTCCAGGGCCGTTTGATCTTCCGCAACGACGATGAGCGCGCGCGGGCGCGGCGTACCGGGGTCACCGATTTCGATCGCAAATACGACCTGCACGAGTTGGTCTCGAAGGACGCCATCTTCGCCGCCACCGGGGTGACCAAGGGCGCGATGCTGGACGGGGTGACGATCCGCGGCGGCTTGGTCACGACCCATACGCTGGTGATGGATTCCTCGACCCGCACGGTCCAGCGCATCCGAACGATCCGGCCGGTCTGAGATGGCTGACGGGGGCGCCCTGCCGGCCTTCCTGGGCGTGTCCCGCTCCCTGTCCGGCCGCGCGTGGCGGCAGCGCCCGGCGGAACCGGAGCTTGTCCGGGCCCATATGCAGGTGCTGGGTCTGGAAGAGCCGCTGGCGCGGGCGCTGGCCGCCCGCGACGTGCGCGCCGATCAGGGCGCCGACTTCCTGGCCCCGACGCTCAAGGCCCTGTTCCCCGACCCCTCCAGCTTCATGGACATGGACGCCGCGGCCGAGGCCATACTCGACGCGCTGCAGGTTGAGGCCTCGATCCACGTCTTCGCTGACTACGACGTCGACGGCGCCTCGAGCGCGGCCCTGCTGGTGCGCTGGTTCCGGGCCATGGGCGCCGAGTTGCCGATCTATGTCCCCGACCGCATCACCGAGGGCTACGGCCCCAGCGCGCGGGCCTTCGATACGCTGAAGGCCTTGGGCGCGGACCTGGTCATCACCGTCGATTGTGGGGCCGCAGCCAACGAGGCCGTCGCCCACGCCTCCGCCATAGGCCTGAAGGTCGTGGTCATCGACCACCACATGATGCGCGAACAGCCGCCGGTCTGCGCCGCCGTGGTCAATCCCAATCGCCCGGGCTGCAATTCGGGACAGGGCAATCTGGCCGCCGCTGGCGTGGTCTTTGTCCTGCTGGCCGCCCTGAACCGTGAGGCGCGTCGGCGCGGGATGTTCGCCGACGTCAAGGAGCCCGACATCCGCCAGTGGCTGGATCTGGCCGCGATGGGGGCGATCTGCGACGTAACCGGCCTGACCGGCTTTAACCGGGCGCTGACGGCGCTGGGACTGAAAGTCATGTCGGACTGGGGCAATCCCGGGCTGCGCGCGCTTCTGGCCGCAGCCAACGCCGAGCCTGGTCCGGCCAAGGTCAACCACGCGGGCTTCATATTGGGGCCCCGCATCAACGCCGGCGGCCGCATCGGCAAGTCCGACCTCGGCGCCCGCTTGCTGTCCACCGACGATCCGGCCGAGGCGCGTGAACTGGCCCAGGAACTGGACGCCCTCAACGTCGCCCGCCGCGAGGTCGAACGTCTGGTGACGGACGAGGCCCAGCGCCGGGTCGAGGCGACCGGTCACCATGCCGACGGCTCGGCCGTGGTGGTCATCGCCGGCGAGGACTGGCACCCCGGGGTGGTCGGCATTGTGGCGGGGCGACTGCGCGAACGCTGGCGCAAGCCCGTCGTGGTCATCGGCGTGGACGCCGTCAACGGCATCGGCAAGGGGTCGGGCCGGTCGCAGCCGGGCATGAATCTGGGCAAGGCGGTGCAGGCGGCCTGGGAGACGGGCGTGCTGGTCGCGGGGGGCGGCCACGCCATGGCTGCGGGCCTGACGGTGCGGGTCGAGGACATTGACCGGCTGCGAGACTTCCTCAACGACCAACTGATCGGCCAGCAGTCGGCGGCCGAGGCGATGGACGTGGTCGAGCTGGACGCCCTGATCGATCCCGGCGCCGCCACCCGCGCCCTGTTCGAGCAGTTCGAGCAGTTGGCGCCGTTTGGCCCGGCCAATCCCGAGCCCCTGTTCGCCTTGGAACATGTAGCTGCGCGCGAGCCGGTGCAGATGAACGGCGGCCATGTCCGGTGCCGGCTGGTCGGGGCGGACGGGGCGTCGGTCAAGGCCATCGCCTGGCGCTGCGCCGACCTGCCGTCGGGCAAGGCTTTGCTGGCGGGGCAGGGCGGCTTGAGCGTCGCCGGGCGATTGAAGGCCGACGACTGGAACGGTCGTCGCGGCGTGCAGTTCGAGATCGAGGATGTGGCCGACCCGCGCATGGCGTGAGAACGGGCTTTCGTCCGCCGTTTCCGGGTTGCGCGCCCCGGAATCGGCGGCTATATCGCCGCTTCCCCGCGCAGCGGTCCCTTCGTCTATCGGTTAGGACGTCAGGTTTTCAACCTGAAAAGAGGGGTTCGACTCCCCTAGGGACTGCCAGCGCGGGGCATTCTCTCCAGACATTTTCAGACGACGGGGCAGCGGTTCGCAGCGCCCGGCGCACCGGTATCGCGGGTGCATCTGTATGACGTTGACGGGACGATCATCCTGCGACGGTGCGCCTTTCAAGGAAACCTGACCCTTACGGCGGCGCTCTGGCCACGCAGGAAGGAAAATCAGCTTTCGTCACCCAGAAAATCCTCGTTTTTCGCTTTTCCAGCGTTCACAGAACCGTGTTAAATGGAGCGGTCCGCACGCCGCGCGGACGGGGGGGCGACCGTGTCTGACTATGAGGGCGTTGAGACGGCGGTCGCGGTGCGTATCGCGGGCCGGGTGAAGTGGTTCGATCCCGGCAAGGGCTATGGCTTCATCGTGCCCGACGACCCGACCCTGACCGACCTGCGCGACGTCCTGCTCCATATTTCCAGCCTTCGCGACAGCGGCCACGACTTAGCCGCCGAGGGTGCGCCCATAACCTGTGATTGCATGCGCCGCACCAAGGGCTGGCAGGTGGTCGAGATCGTGGAACTGGGCGAGGGCGAACCGGCCGGAGCCGCCCCTGCCGCCCGCCGCAGCGGCTATGATGGCCTGCGTGAAGGAGCCCCGCCGCGCGTGCCGTCAATGGATGACGACAGCGATTCGGCCGCCGGCCCGATGGAATCGGCAGTGGTCAAATGGTTCAATCGGACCAAGGGCTACGGATTCGTGGTGCGCGACGGCGCGCCGGGCGATATCTTCGTCCATGTCGAGACCCTGCGTCGCTGCGGCCTGGATGACCTCCTGCCCGGCGAGACGGTCGCGGTGCGATTCGCCGAGGGACCCAAGGGCCTGGTGGTCGCGGAAATCAGACCGGGCGGCTGATCCCGCCCCGAGCAAGGGCCGAAATCATGTCGAGTCGTCGTGGCGTTCTGTTTGGTCTCTCCGCCCTCGTCCTCCTGGCCGGTTGCGCCGGGGCCGGTCCCCCCAAGGACGCGGAGGGGCGGGTGCTGGAAGCCCTGACCATCACCACGTCCACGGGCGAGCACCGTTTCATGGTCGAGATCGCGGACGACGAGCCGGAACGCGAGCGTGGCCTGATGTTCCGCGACCCGTTGCCTGATGATCGCGGCATGCTGTTCGAATTCCCGGACCTGACCGAGCGCGGGTTCTGGATGCACAACACGCCCAGCCCGCTGGACATCATCTATATCGATCCGCACGGCCGGATCGTCTCGATCGCCGCCAATGCGCCGCCCGAGTCGGACGACGTCATCCCGTCCCACGGAGCCGCCAGCGGCGTGCTGGAGTTGAAGGCGGGCCGGGCCGCCGCCATCGGCGCCAAGGTCGGCGATGTGATTCGCCACCCCTTCTTCGCCGAATAGGACGACAGCGCGTTGCGGCGAAGCCCGGCGCGTGGCAAGACCCGCCGCTCTGGATCGGGGTGTAGCGCAGCCTGGTAGCGCATCTGCTTTGGGAGCAGAGGGTCGGAGGTTCGAATCCTCTCGCCCCGACCAGTTTGGGGGTGCCCTCGCGTTCGACGCGGTCGCCCCCTGCTTGAGCGCGTTATCGAGCGCGTCTATGGAGGCGTATTCGCCTCGTCAGATGAGACTTCGGCCCATGCTCGCCCGTATCTACCGCCCCGCCAAGACCGCGATGCAGTCGGGCAAGTCCAGAGCGAAGGACTGGCGGCTGGAGTTCGAGCCAGCTTCGGCGCGCACGATCGACCCGCTGATGGGCTGGACATCGTCCGGCGACATGAACGGCCAGGTGCGGCTGAACTTCGACAGCAAGGAGGAGGCTGTGGCCTACGCCGAGCGACACGGAATCGCCTTCCGCCTGCACGAACCGAACGAGCCGCCGATCATCCTCAAGGCCTATGCCGACAATTTCGCCACCTACCGCAAACAGCCTTGGACGCATTAGCGGCGGTTCCCGCTCTCCGCGCGGCGGCGTGTTGCTTGAGCCGCGCCGACGTTTGCCCTAGCCACCCTGTCAGACGGTCCTGTTCTGGCGCCCATAGCTCAACCGGATAGAGCACTCGCCTTCTAAGCGAGCGGTTGCAGGTTCGAGTCCTGCTGGGCGCGCCAACCCCGCAACCCACCGGAGCCGGCGCCGTTTCCGCCCCATGGCGCTTAAGGTGTTCCAGTATTCCGACGGCTTCCACGCCTGGACGGTTGCGGTATCGTCGCGACCGAAGGCGCTCGCCGCCTGGGGAGTGACACGCGATCTGTTCAAGGACGGATCGGCGAAACAGATCGACGGCGGGCCCGACTACGATGCGGCTCTTGAAGCGCCCGGCGAC
>JBBRFV010000057.1:0-9934 GCA_038241335.1 Caulobacterales bacterium
GGAACCACAGGCCGGCGAACGGCAGGCTCACGCCACTGGCGCCGAATAGCAACACATATTGCAAAGCCATTCGGCGCGCGGCGGTCATGGGGCGCGCATAGCAGACGCGGCGGATTCTGTCGGCTAGCCTCGGCCATGACAGTGAATCGCAATCTGGCCGTGTTCGCCGCCGCCAGGCCGAGCACGATCATCGGCGTCCGCCGCAGCCTTAACCCGTCCGCCCAGACCGCCACCATCGGACCGGTGACCAGCCGCGCCAGCATGGGCGCCGCCAGCAGGGTTCCGATCTCGGCGCCGCTCAGGCCATGCTCGCGGAACCACAGGCCGGCGAACGGCAGGCTCACGCCACTGGCGCCGAAGAGCAACACATATTGCAAAGCCATGCGGCGCGCGGCGTTCATGGGCCGCGCATAGCAGACGCGGCGGATTCTGTCGGCTAGCGTTGGGCATGACGGTGAATCGCAATCTGGCCGTGTTCGCGGCCATCAACGGGGCGCTTGCAGTTGCAATCGGCGCGTTCGCGGCCCACGGGGCCGGCCCGTTGGTCAAGACGCTGTTAACGACCGGGGCCCACTATCAGCTGGTCCACGCCGTCCTCGCCCTGCTGTGCGCGGCCTGGCCGGGGCGAGATCGGTTGGTGGTGGTGGCCGGTTGGCTGGCCGCTGCGGGCGGTCTGGTCTTCGCCCTGGCCCTGTCCCTGATCGCCCTGGCGAGCCTTTCGGCGATGGGCGCCGTGGCGCCGATCGGCGGCGTTCTGATGATCGCGGCTTGGCTTTTGCTCGTCGTTGCCGCATTGCGGTCCCAATCCGCCAACGCCTGACCGGCGCCAGAGACCCGTTCCAGTATGGCTTTCACCGTGTCCGAGACCCCCCGTCGCGACCTCTATCCCGAGATCGAGCCCTATGCCTCCGGCATGATGCCGACGGGCGGCCCTCACGAGATTTATTACGAGGAATGCGGCAACCCGCAGGGGCGTCCCGTGCTGGTTCTGCACGGCGGCCCGGGCGGCGCAGTCAATCCGGGCATGCGCCGCTATTTCGACCCGTCGAAATATCGCGTCATCCTGTTCGACCAGCGCGGCTGCGGCAAGAGCCGGCCCAACGCCTCGCTGGAGGACAACACTACCTGGAGCCTGATCGAGGACATCGAACGCCTGCGCGAGCTGCTGGGAATCGACAAATGGGTGGTGTTCGGCGGTAGCTGGGGTTCGACCCTGGCGATGGCCTACGCCATCACCCACCCCGAGCGCTGCCTCAGCCTGATCCTGCGCGGCATTTTCCTGCTGACCAAGCCGGAGCTGCACTGGTTCTACCAGGACGGCGCCTCGAACATCTTCCCGGACGCCTGGGAGCGGTTCGTCGCCCCCATCCCAGAGGACGAGCGGCGCGACCTGATGGGCGCCTACTACAAGCGCCTGACCGGCGATGACCAGGCCGAACGGGAGCGTTGCGCCATCGCCTGGTCGAGCTGGGAAGGCGAGACCGTCAGCGTCCAGGGCCCCGCGAGCCGCCCCGACAAGTTCGCCGAGCCCGAGTTCGCCGTGGCCTTCGCCCGCATCGAGTGCTGGTACTTCATGAACGGCGGCTTCTTCCCCGAGGAAGGCTGGCTGCTGAAGAACATTGCCCGCATCCGCCAGATTCCCTGCTGGATCGCCCAGGGCCGGTTCGACGTGGTCACGCCGATCACCAGCGCCTGGGCCCTGCACCGCGCCTGGCCCGAGGCCAGGCTGGACATCGTCCCCGACGCCGGCCACGCCTCGACCGAGCCCGGGATCGTCGACAGCCTGATCCGCGCCGGCGACTGGGCGGCGGGACTCCAGGGGAATTAGGCCGTCGAGCCACGTGCCTTTCCTGCTGCCTTTTGCCTGCTACCTGACTTCGGGTTCGTCTTCTCGACCAGCTCGGACAGCTGGAAGCCGATGCGGTGGGCTTCGCGTTCGTCGGGCTTCTTGACGGGGTTCAACAGGACGCTGATCTGGGCGTAGTGCTGGATCAGGCGCACGCGCTTGCCGTCACCGTTCTTGCCCATGAACATGATGAAGTCCGGGCCCCAGAAGCCCACGTCCTCGATCTGCATGGTGCCGTCACCGGGCAGGCCGACGATCGACGCGCCCACCTCCTCGTCCTTGTCGAGGCCCTTTTCGAAATCCTCGATCAGCTTGGACAGCCGCACGAATGCCCATTCGGCCGGGTTCTCGCGCATGCGCACGCCTTCGGTCAGGGCGGCGGTCTGCTCGGGCGAGGCCGAGGGCAGCATGGGCTCGGGACAGGGCGTGTCGCCGCAGTCCGAGAAGAAGGAGGCGTCGGCCTTGACCGGCGCGGTGACAGGGGTCCTGGCGGCCTCGGGAGGCTTGGGGGTCTTGCTCATTATCCGAGACTAACGCGCGAAGCCGCGGATCAGAACAGGCTGTGGCCCTTGGGCAGTTCGGCGTAGCGATGGACACGCGTCGCCATGACCAGGCCGAAGCCGATCATCACCGTCACCATCACTGTGCCGCCGTAGCTGAGCAGCGGCATGGGCACGCCCACGACAGGCGCCAGGCCCATGACCATGGCGCCATTGATCATGACGTAGAGGGCGAAGGTCGCCGTCATGCCCGCCGACCCCAATCGTCCGAAATGGCTGTGCGACAGGGAGGCGATGCGCAGGGCGATCAGGATGATGGCGATGTAGGTGGCGATGACCGTGAACGAGCCGACGAAGCCGAACTCTTCCGACACCGCCGCGAAGATGAAGTCAGTGTGCTTCTCGGGCAGGAATTCCAGCTGGCTCTGGCTGCCCAGTCCGTAGCCCTTGCCCAGCAGACCGCCCGAGCCGAGGGCGATCTTGGACTGCATGATGTGATAGCCGGCGCCCGACGGATCGCCTTCCGGGTTGAGGAAGGTCAGGATCCGGTTGCGCTGATAATCGTGCATCACGAACATGATGTAGGGCACGATCGCGGCCACGCCGGCCGTGACGGCCGCGACGATGATCTTCCAGCTGAGCCCGGCCACGAACATGATGGCCGCGCCGGTCAGGCCGATGAGGATCGCCGAGCCCAGGTCCGGCTGGTGGGCCACAAGCACGAACGGCACGCCGACCATGGCGGCCGGGACGATCAGCTTCCAGTGAAAACGGGCCTCCTGGGCCGTTGCGCCGTGGTACCAGCGGGCCATGCCCAGCACGAGGCCGATCTTCATGATCTCGGACGGCTGGATGCGGGTGAAGCCAACGTTGAGCCAGCGGGTCGCCCCCATGGCCGTATAGCCCAGCCCGGGCACCTCGACCGCCAGCAGCATCAGCAGCGCAAGGAAATAGATCGGATAGGAGGCGCGGAACCACCATTTGATGTGCACCAGCGACAGCCCCAGCATGAGCATCAGGCAGACGCCGAAGCGGATCAGGTGTTTGGCGGCCCACGGCTCCCAAGACTGTTTGCCGACCGAATAGAGCATCAGCCCGCCGATGCCGGCGATCACGCAGAGCAGCGCCGTGAACCGCCAGTCGATCTGGGTCAACTTGACCGGCAGACGCTCGCGCTCGCCAGGACGGGTCAGGGCGGACGCGGTCATCGCGGCTCCGGCAGATAGGGGCGCGGTCCGGTCGCGGGCGGCGTCGGACGTGCGGGCGCGGCGGGCTGGACCGGGACGATCGCTTCCGGTTCGGGCGCGGCGCCGAAGGTGGATTCGTCCTCGGTGAGCAGCGTCTGGGCCTCGGGCGGCGGCGGGCGCTGGATCCGGGTCAGCATCTCGGGATCCTTCAGCAGGGTGGTGCGCATGACCTCGCGGGCGCGCGGCGCGGCGGCTGTCGCGCCGCCCTTGCCGCCGTGCTCGACGATGACCGCGATGCCGTAGCGCGGCGCATCGACGGGGGCGAAGGCCACGAACAGATTGTGGTCCTTGAGCGCCCACCCGACGGAGGAGCTCTTGCGGGAGCCAGAGCCGTAGCTGCGCACCTGGGCGGTGCCGGTCTTGCCGGCCATCTGGATGTCGCCAAGGCCCAGCTGACTCTGGCGATAGGCGCCGCCGGTGACGTCGTTGGCCACGGCGACCATGCCCTGGCGCACGACCTCGAGGTGCTCGCGCGAGAAGGGCAGGTCGGGCACGGCGGCGCCGCTGGGACGATCCACCCCGCCGACCGATTTGATGAGCCGCGGCACGATCGCCTTCCGCGCGTTGGCGAACCGGGACACCATGACGGCCAGTTGCAGGGCGGTGACGTTGACGTCCCCCTGGCCGATCGCCACCGACAGGGTCTCGCCCGGAAACCAGACCCGGGATTCCGGATTGGGGTTATTGCGGTTGTAGTTGGCTTTCCAGGCCCGGCTGGGAATGGTCCCGGTCTTCTGGTTGCCGACCCCGATGTCGTAGGTCTGCATGAAGCCGATTTTCTTGCCGACCTCCTGGATCTTGTCGACGCCGGCGCGGTTGCACATGGCGTAGAAATAGACGTCGCAAGAGTTCTTGATCGCGTCGTGCATGGTCTGGGACCCGTGCCCGCGAGGTTCCCAGCAGCGGAATACCCGGTTACCGAAGCGGTAGCCGCCGGTGCAGACGACACGCTCGGTCGGGTTCACGCCAGACTCGAGCAGGGCCAGCGCCGTAGTCAGCTTGAACGTCGAACCGGGGTGGAAGACGCCGCCGATGGCCTTGTCGAGCAAAGGCTTTCGCTCATAGTCAGACAGAGCGCGATAGATCGGCCCGGGCACGCCGCCGACGAACAGATTGGGATCAAAGGACGGCGCGGAGGTCATGCACAGGATGTCGCCGTTGCGCACATCCATGACCACGCAGGCCCCGGACTCGTCGCCGAACACTTCGAGCGCACGGTTCTGGATGTCGGCGTCCAGGGTCAGGACGACGTCGCTGCCCGCCAACGGCGCCCGCGAGCCGCCGACGTCCTCCTTGACCACCCGACCGCGCGCATCGACCTCGACCCGATTGCCGCCGGCGACGCCACGCAGGTCTTCGTCGAGCGCCTTTTCCAGCCCCGACCGGCCGATGCGGAAGCCGGGGTTGTAAAGAATCTGGGGCGGCTCCTTGCCCTCGTCCTTGATGGCCTTGATGTCCCGGTCAGACACCTTGGCGACATAGCCGATGACGTGGGCGAACGAGCCGCCGAACGGGTAGAACCGCGCCTCGTTCATGTCCGCCATCACGCCGGGCAGTTCGTTGGCGTACAGGTTGATCCGCGCGAACTCGTCCCAGTTCAGGTCGGTCTTGACCGGAACGGGGCTGAACCGCGGGGCGGCGTTGACGTCCCGGATGATCGAACGTCGCCGCTCCAGGGTGTCGGGTATCAGCCGACCCAGCAGGTCCAGAGTTTGGTCCAGGTCCCTGGTTTCATCACGAACGACCAGAACGCGGAAGCTCGGCCGATTGCCGGCGATGACCACGCCGTTTCGGTCGAGAATGCGCCCGCGCGGCGGCGGCACCAGCCGGAAGTTGAACTGGTTGTTCGTCGACATGGTCGCGTATTCGTGCGCCTGGATGACCTGAAGCTGGGCCAGCCGTCCGGTCAGGGCCAGGCCTCCGAAGGCGGTCAGGCCGCCCAGGACGAAGGTGCGGCGCAGGAAGGATCCCTGCCGCTCGTTGACGTCGGAGAAGAAGATGGACGGTTCCGAACTCATCGGAACCTCACGTCGCCGTCGTCGAACCGTTCGACCATGCTGTTGGCGAACGGGAACAGCAGCAGCGTCGGCAGGACCTGCCCGGCCAGCGCCAGCAGGCTGGGCGCATTGCCGGAACGCACAGTCATGACGACGTAGATCAACAAAAAGGCCAGACCCAGACAGGCGGCGTACCAGACGAACAGCACCGAGGTCTCCTGTCCCATCAGGAAGCTGCGCGCGCCCAGCACCACCGCGTATATGGCCAGCAGGGCGAGGGCGAGCATGCCCAGGGGATAACCCCAGAAGGCGTCCAGAAGCAGGCCGAGCCCGAGCAAGACCAGCGGTCCCAGCACCGACGGCCGGATCAGCGGCCAGGCGAAGGCCAGCACCATGGGGATGATCGGCTCAGGCAGGGTCAGGCCGAACAACTTGACCGGCGTCGCCAGCACGATGGTCCCAGCGATCGCGATCAACGCCGGCAGAACGATCCACTGCACCGGCCCGACGACACGGACCGCGACGGGCCGTTTCACGCGACGCCTCCTGCAGGCGGCGGCGCGGGGTTGGTCACCGGACCCGGGGCCGGGGCCTGAGCCGGAGCGGCCGGCGGGCCGGAGCGAGGCTGATAGGGACGCGGGCCCGAGCGCGTCGCCGGGCGCGAGGGCGTGGGACGGGGCGTGGACGCAGCCGGGCCCGCCGTGGCGGCCGTCGCGGAGGGGCGGGTCGGGACCGGAACGGCAGCAACCGGCGCGGGGGCGGCGGGAACGGGCACGGCGGCGGCGGCGCGGGCGGCGTCCGCCCGGGCCTGGGTCGCGGCGTCGCGACGGGCGGCGGCGTCGCCGATGGCGGCCGTCGTGGCGGCGTCGGGTTCCGGGGCGGTGGTCAGGCCGGCGAGCGGCGCGGCGTTCAGGGCGTCGCCGTTGATCAACTGGCCGAAATCGTCGAACAGCATGACGCGCACATAGTCGATGGCGCCCCGGTCGCTGAACAGCTTGACCCGCCAGGAGCCGTCGATGCCTTTGGCCGCCACGCCGATCGGCACGCCGCGCGGGAACCCGCCGCCGTCGCCGGAGGTCAGGATGCGGTCCCCCGCCTGGACCGAGCCAACGCCGCGCACGAACTCAAGCCGCGGATTGCCCGAACCGTCGCCGGTCAGGATGGCGCGGGCGTCGGAGCGGTCGATCAGCACCGGGGTGCGGCTGGCCACGTCCGTCAGCAGCAGCACTCGGCTGACGCCCGCCGAGACGCCGACGATGCGACCGACCAAGCCGTTTTCGTTGATCACCGGATTGCCGACCTTCACGCCCCGGGTCGAGCCGGTGTCGAGCAGACGCGCCTTGACGAAGGGGCCGCGGGACTCGGAGACCGAACGCGCCGTGGCCATGGCCACCGGGGGCTCGGGCCGGATGCCGAGCATGGCCTCGTAACGGGAGTTGACGTTCTTGAGGGCGATGGCCTGGTCGCGCCAGCGCTGGGCCTCCACCAGTTGTTCCCTCAGACGCCGGTTCTCTGACACGGCGAAGAAATAGCCGCCGACAAAGTCGCTGGCGGCCCCGGCCCAGCGCACGGGCGCGGCGAAGACGCCGCCGACGGGTCCGGCGACGCTCTCGACCCCGGATCGCGTGGCGCCATAGGTTCCCCGGCCGGGATCCTCGCGGCGATCGCTGAACAGCAACAGGCCCGCGACGACAACAGCGGCCACGACGGCCGCGGCCGCGGTCCAGGCCAGCGGAACCTTCAGGTTCTCGAACGGTCCGTCGCGAAACGCCACGGCGCGCCTTCCTCAGAAAAGGGAATCAGCAGGAAGTTCCCGGCCGATATGTCGAGCCTATCGCAAAAACCGGGCCACAAGGAAACCGGCGCGAAGCCTGTGATGACAGGGTTTCGAGGCCGTCTTCCGGCCGTGTCCCCAGCGCCGCGATCAGAGAGCGGAGTCGAGCACGCCCTTCATCCACCGCGGGTGCTCCAGCACACGGCCGCAGCCGATGGCCACGCAGGACAACGGATCGTCCGCCACGGTCACCGGCAGGCCCGTATGGTCGCGGATTTCGGCGTCCAGACCGCGCAGCAGTGCGCCGCCTCCGGTCAGCATGATGCCCTTGTCGGCGATGTCGGCGGCCAGTTCGGGCGGGGTGGCTTCCAGCGCGACCTTGACGGCCTCAATGATCTGGCTGACCGGCTCGGCCAAGGCCTCCGCGGCCTGGCGTTCGGAGACGCGGACCTCGCGCGGGACGCCCTGCATCAGGTCGCGGCCCTTGACGTCGATCGACAGGCCTTCGCCGTCGGCCGGGATGCGGGCCGTGCCGATGTCCTTCTTGATCCGCTCGGCGGTGGTTTCGCCGATCAGGAGATTGTGGTTGCGGCGCAGATAGGAGATCAGCGCTTCGTCCATCTTGTCGCCGCCGACGCGGACCGAGCGCGAATAGACGATGCCCGAAAGGGACAGAACGGCCACCTCGGTGGTGCCGCCGCCGATGTCGACGACCATCGAGCCGGTCGGCTCGTGGATCGGCAGGCCGGCGCCGATCGCGGCGGCCATCGGCTCGTCGATCAGGCCGACACGGCGGGCCGAGGCGTTGAGGCAGGAATCGTTGATGGCGCGACGTTCCACGGCGGTGGCGCCCGACGGCACGCAGACGATGACCTTGGGGTTCACGAAGCCCTTGCGGTTATGAACCTTGCGGATGAAGTGCTTGATCATCTCCTCGGCGACTTCGAAGTCGGCGATGACCCCGTCGCGCATCGGACGAATGGCTTCCATGTGGCCCGGGGTGCGGCCCAGCATCTGCTTGGCCTCGATACCGACCGCGTGGACGATCTTGCTGCCGCCGACGTTCCTGAGCGCGACCACCGAGGGCTCGTTCAGCACGATGCCCTTGCCCTTCATGTAGATGAGGGTGTTGGCGGTGCCGAGATCGATGGCGATGTCGTTGGAAATCGCGCCGAAAATACTGGAGAACATGGGTCCGGGATACCGTTCGTTCGGGGCCTTGTGGGGCGTGCGTCTGTCCTGATCCGCTTCGGCGACGCCCCGGCCGAGCGCATCCCCACGCGCTCAGCCTCCTGATCGTTATCGCCTGACCGACCTTGAGGCTCGTTTGCCCGTGTAAGATGGCGAATACAAGCCCCGCGCGACGGCGGGGTCCCATGAAAATCCCCGGAAGCTGTGCCTTTAAGCCGTTCTCACCGGAACGTGACGCGGCTCATGGCGCAGAGCGGAGACCGGCGACGGTCAGACACGCGATAGCCGCGTAGACAACGTCGTTCTCCATTTCGATCCGCAGCGACAGGACGCCGATGAGACCCTCGGTCGCGATCGCAGATCGGAGGCGGTCGCCCAGTATGGTTTCGACCGTGCAATGGTCCCGATGATTTGGTCCAGACGCCGCCGGGTCCGCCCCTCGCGTCGCAGGCGGTCGCGCCCAGGGCGCGGGTCTCCGCGTCCGGCGCGGCCATCAACGCGGCGGGGCGTTCTCGCGCCGTTTCACCAGTTCGCGGACGCCGAGCATGATGCCCAGCCAGACCACGGCCACCCCCGCCAGCATGGCGGCGGACCAGATCCCGTCGCCCTTCACCGCCGTCATGAACGATCCGCCGAAGAAGGCGACCAGCGCGGTCTTGGGCAGGACGCCGAGCGCGCAGCCGGCCAGGAAGGTCCAGAAATTGGCCCGCGCCGCTCCGAAGGCCATGTTGATGACGATGAAGGGAGCCGAGGGCACGTTGCGGATCATGAAGCTGGCGTAGAAGGCGTTCTGGCCGACGAACCGGCTCATCTTGCCCGCCCAGCGCCCGCCGAACCGCTCCAGAGCCCGCGCCGTCGGCCCGCGCCCCAGCCAATAGGTCGCCCCGGCGGAAACCACGGTGGCGATCCAGCTGTAGAGGAACCCTTCCCACGGCCCGAACGCCACCACGCAGGCGGCGATCAGCACGAACTGCGGCATGCCGACGAAGGCCGAGACGGTGAACACGGCGATGGTGGCGAACAGCGCCCATGGCCCCGATCGGAACCCCGCCAGCCACGCCTCGAGCCTGGCCTCGGCCCCCAGCCCCAGGGCCTGCTTGCCCCAGACGAACAGGGCGATGATCGCCGCCAGCAGCACCACCGTCGCCAGCAGCGCCCGCCACCGGCGAGTCTCCATGTTGAGGATGAAGTCGAGGAACGGACGCATGACCCCGGATTAGCACCCGGCGTCTACGGCGGCGAGTGGGGGCGGGCCGGACGTCCCCGCCCGGCCCGCCCGATTGCTAGGCCCTGTCGATGGCGGCGGCGATGTCGTCCGCCGAATGACCCGTCAGGTCCTTGGCGATTTCACCGACAAGACGGGCGGTTGTCTCCTTGTG
>JBBRFV010000058.1:0-9892 GCA_038241335.1 Caulobacterales bacterium
GGACGTTCACCAAACGGAAACCGCGTTGCCAGTGCGGCCATCCGCCGCTAGCGTCCGCGCCAAGGGCGGACCCGCCGCCCATCGGAGGGGACAATATGTGGCGCGTTAAGTCGCTGGACGCGATCCTGGCTACGGCCCAGAAAAAATCACTTCATCGCTCGCTGGGACCGATTCAGCTGACCTTGCTGGGCGTCGGCGCCATCATCGGCACCGGCATTTTCGTCCTGACCGCCGCCGCCGCCCAGAAGGCCGGCCCCGGCATGATGGTCTCGTTCGTCATCGCCGGCGCGGTCTGCGCCGTCGCGGCCCTGTGCTACTCTGAACTGGCGTCGATGGTGCCCGTATCAGGTTCGGCCTACACCTATTCCTATGCGGTGATGGGCGAGTTGCTGGCCTGGATGGTGGGCTGGGCCCTGATCCTGGAATACGCCGTCGCGGCCTCGGCCGTCTCGGTCGGTTGGTCCGGCTATTTCATGGGCCTGGTCGAGAGCGTCACCGGATTCCACTGGCCCGACATGTTCGCGGCCGGACCGACCTGGACGATGCAGGGCTTCATCCCCCACGCGGACTTCAGCACCGGTTTGGTCAACATCCCGGCCATCGTCGTGGCCCTGGCGGTGACCCTGCTGCTGATGATCGGCACGACCGAGAGCGCGCGGGTCAACGCGGTGCTGGTGGCCATCAAG
Source organism: Caulobacterales bacterium (assembly GCA_038241335.1). GTDB lineage: Bacteria > Pseudomonadota > Alphaproteobacteria > Caulobacterales > Caulobacteraceae > Brevundimonas. The sequence goes on from JBBRFV010000058.1 coordinate 687, forward strand.
GTGGCGGCCCTGACGGCCTTCGTGGTCCTGACCCTGCCGGTCCTGAAGACCGGAAACTTCTCTCCGTTCACCCCGAACGGCTGGTTCGGCCCGGCGGGCAGCAGCGGTATGGGCGTCGTCGGCGCCGCCGCGTCGATCTTCTTCGCCTACGTCGGCTTTGACGCGGTTTCGACCGCAGCCGAGGAAACCAAGAACCCGCAGCGAAACGTGCCGATCGGCCTGATCGGCAGCCTCGCGATCTGCACCGTCTTCTACATGCTGGTCGCGGCCGGCGCGGTCGGCGCCATGGGCGCCCAGCCGGTGCTCGGCCTGAACGGCGAAGCCGTCCAGCCGGGTTCGGCCGGCTTCACCGCCGCCTGCCACCTGGCCTCCAACGCTGACGCCCTGGTCTGCTCGAACGAGGCGCTGGCCCACGTCCTGCGTCAGATCAACTGGCCCGTGGTCGGCAACGCCCTCGGCCTCGCCGCCAACCTGGCCCTGCCCTCGGTCATCCTGATGATGATCTTCGGCCAGACCCGCATCTTCTTCGTGATGGCGCGCGACGGGCTGCTGCCGCAGAGCTTCGCCAAAATCCACCCGAAGTGGAAGACGCCCTATGTCGTCACGCTGTTCACCGGCATCTGCGTCGCCATCGCCGGCGCCTTCTTCCCGGTCGGCCAGCTGGCGGACATCTCCAACTCCGGCACCCTGTTCGCCTTCTTCATGGTGTCGATCGCGGTGATGGTGCTTCGCCACAAGGATCCGAACCGTCCGCGTCCCTTCCGGATGCCGCTGATCTGGGTCATCGCGCCCCTCTCGGCCGCCGGTTGCGCCTTCCTGTTCTGGAACCTGCCGCGCGAAGCCCAGATGGTGCTCCCGATCTGGGGCGGCATCGGCCTGGTGGTCTACTTCAGCTACGGCTTCTGGCGCAGCCATGTCGGTCGCGGCCTCGTCGAGGTCCACGAACTGGACGCCGACGCCCCGCCCCAGCCGGTCCCGCCGATCAAGGACGACCACTAGACCTAGCGACCCTGAACGACGGAAAGGCCCGGGATCACTCCCGGGCCTTTTCATTGGCGTCGTCCAAAGAGAAGCCGCCGGCGGATTTCTCCACCGGCGGCTCCGTCACGTCGTCGATCGACAGGGGGGCTGATAATTAATCGACGACGCGATAGCGGCCGTACCGGTCGGGACAGGCCCGCACATAGCGGGTCTCGTAGCGACCACCGTAACGGCGGACCTGGGTTTGGGTGACACGGCAGCCGTCGCTGTTGGAGCCGTAGCCGGAGGAGCCATATCCGGAGGAGTCGTAGCCGGACGAGCCATAGCCGGAGGAGCCGTAATAGGAGCGGCTGCGGTCGTCGTAGCCGCGGTCGTAGCGGTCGTCGTAGCCGCGGTCGTAGCGGTTGTCGTAGCCGCGGTCGTCGTAGGCGCGGTCGCGGCTGCTATAGCCGTCGCCGTACCGGTAGTCGTACCCCGACCGGTTGTAGCCATCGCAGGCGCCGGCGCCGTTGGTGTTGCGGCCGGCGCTGGCGCCCACCGCCGCGCCGAGAACGCCGCCCAGGATGCTGCCATCGGTGCGGTGGCCGCGGGCCGCGATCTGTGAGCCGGCGATGGCGCCGATGGTGGCGCCGACCACGCCGCCGGCGACCTGGTTGTCGCGCTGGCGCTCGCAGGCGTCATAATAGCCGGACCTCGAACGGCCATCCCGGCTGTAATAGCTGCCCTGGCTGTAGTCATAGGGCTGGGCGTAGGCGCCCGTGCCGTAGTTCTGGCTGGAGCCCTGATAGCTGTAGGCCTGGGCCGAGGCGGCGCCGGGCGCGAGCAGGGTCGCGGCGGCGCAGGCGGCGGCGGCGATGCCGGTTCGCGTCAATGTCTTGAACATGAGACTCGTCCTGATTCCGTGAAAACCTGGAAGCCGAACCCTTCGGCGCCCTCTTCGTTGCGTCACCCTGTCTAGGCTCCGGAAGCTGAACGGCCGTTGATCGCGCCGTTCACCTTCGTTCATCTTTCTCACGAAGCCGCGAGCGGGCTAAAAGCGGTCGATGAGCCAGCTTCTTCATATCGACCGCGTGGGCGGACAGGGCGACGGCGTGGCCCGGACGCCCGATGGACCGGTGTTCGCGCCCCTGACCCTGCCGGGCGAAACTATTCGCGGCGAGGTGCTGGACGGCCGGGTGACGGCCTTCGACCTGGTGGAGGCCAGCCCCGAGCGGATCGCGCCGGTTTCGCCTCACTACGGCGACTGCGGCGGCTGCGCGCTGCAGCACTGGGCGGCGGAGCCCTATCTGGGCTGGAAGCGGGAGCAGGTGCGGCTGGCGCTGGCGCGCGAGGGGCTGGAGACCGAAATCGAGGCGACGGTGGCGACGCCGGCCGGATCGCGCCGTCGGCTGGCCCTGCACGCCCGGCGCGGTCCCGACGGCGGGGCCATGCTGGGCTTCAAGGCGCGCAAGAGCTGGCGCCTGGTCGAGATCACGGCCTGCCCCGTGGCCGATCCCCGGATTGTGGCCGCCATTCCCGCCCTGACCCGCGTGGCCGAGCCCTTCCTCGAACATCCCAAATCCGCGCCGACCCTGCACGTGACCCTGACCCTGGACGGGCTGGACGTCGATGTGACCGGGGTCGAGCGCAAGGGGGGCGGCCTGTCACGCGACGCCCGGATACGGGCCATCCAGGCCGCCGCCGCCGCCGGACTGGCGCGGCTGAGCCTGGCCGGCGAGACCCTGGTCATGGAGCGGCAACCGCGCATCGCCTTCGGGCGCGCCGTCGTCCCCCTGCCTCCCGGCGGCTTTCTGCAGGCTGTGCCCCAGGCCGAGGCGGCCATGGTCGAGCGGGCCGTGGCGGCGGTGAAGGGCGCGAAGAAGATCGCCGACCTGTTCTGCGGCGCCGGGACCTTCACCTTCCCCCTGGCCATGGTCGCCCCCGTGTTGGCCGCCGACGCCTCGGCCGCCGGGATCGCCGCGCTGAAGGCCGGGATCGGCGACGCGCGCGGCCTGAAGCCAATCACCGCAGAGGCTCGCGACCTGTTCCGCCGCCCGCTGGCCCCCTACGATCTGCGCGGCTGCGACGCGATCGTGCTGGACCCGCCCCGCGCCGGGGCCGCCGAACAGACGGCCCAGTTGGTCGGGACAAAGGCGTCGGTGGTGGTCGGCGTGTCCTGCAACCCCGTCACCTTCGCCCGCGACGCCCGCCTGCTGGTCGACGCCGGCTTCCGGCTGGAGCGCGTCACGCCGATCGACCAGTTCCTGTGGTCGGCCCATGTCGAGCTGGTCGGCGTATTCCGACGCTAGAGGACGGGAGCAAAGAGCCTGAAGAGGCCAATCTGTCTAAAGCCGCCCTCCCGTCCCTTCCCCCATTTCGGGGGAAGGTGGCCGGCGGAGCCGGTCGGATGAGGGCCCGCAGGCGGCTTCGCGGATGGCGGCGAAGACCTGGCCGGGACGACTGGGCACAACCTCATTCGGGAAACGCAGGACGGTGAAGCCTTGTGAGCGAAGCCAAGCATCCCTCTTCGCGTCGTCGAAAGTGCGGCGGGCGTGGACGCCTCCGTCCACCTCGACGATCAGTCGTGTCGAAAGACAGGAGAAGGCGACCACATACACGCCAACCGGGACCTGCCGGCGGAAGCGGAGCTCGGCCAGTTGGCGGTTGCGGAGGTGGGTCCAGAGGAATTCTTCCGCTTGGGTGGAGGTTTTGCGGAGGCGGCGAGCGCGCTTGAATGTAGGCTCAGGCTGCATCCGGCAAGCCCCCATCCGTCACGCTTCGCGCGCCACCTTCCGCCGAAATGGGGGACGGAAGATCAAAGAGATCCAGTTGCGGCCGCATGTCGGCCGGCACGCGGAACTGGGTCACGTCCAGTTCCTGGCGGGTCTCGTTGAGGCCGTAGCGTTTGACGGCGGCCTTGAAGCGGACGGCGATCAGGTCTGCCACGGGGCCCGTGCCCTTCATGCGCTGGGACCAGTCGGGGTCGTAGTCGCGCCCGCCGCGCGTCTGGCGGATCAGGGACATGACACGGGCCGCGCGGTCGGGCCGGGCGTCAGCGAGCCATTCGCGGAACAGGTCCTTGATTTCCAGCGGCAGCCGCAGCGTCACATACATGGCGCGGGTGGCGCCCGCCTTCTTCGCCGCCTCGAGCACCGCCTCCAGCTCGTGATCGTTGAGGCCGGGAATGACGGGGGCGAAGCCGACGCCGACGGGTACGCCGGCCTCGGCCAGCCGCGAGATCGCCTCCAGCCTCTTGGCCGGGGTCGAGGCGCGCGGCTCCATGGCCCGGGCCAGGCCGCGATCCAGGGTGGTGATGGAGACGAGGGCCGTGACCAGTCCCGCCCTGCCCATGGGCCCGAGAATGTCGGCGTCGCGGGCGATCAGCACCGATTTGGTGATGATGCTGAACGGCTGCCGGAAGCGCTGCATCACCTGCAGGATCGAGCGCGTCGAGTTCAGGTCGCGTTCGACCGGCTGATAAGGGTCGGTATTGCCGCCTATGTGGATGCGCTTGCAGACATATCGGGGCTTTGAGAGCTCCTGCTCCAGCAGACGCGCGGCTTCGGGCTTGAAGAAGATCCGGCTCTCGAAATCCAGGCCCGGGGATAGGCCCATCCAGGCATGGGACGGACGGGCGTAGCAGTAGATGCAGCCATGTTCACAGCCCTTGTAGGGGTTGATGGATCGATCGAAGCCGACGTCGGGACTGGTGTTCTTCGCGATGATCGTGCGGGCGTGCTCCGGCGTCAGCGTGGTCCTCAGCGGCGCTGCATCGGCGTCGTCACCGGTCCAGCCGTCGTCGAAGCTTTCGACCTTTTCCGGTTCATATCGCCCGCTGGCGTTCGATCGCGCACCTCGTCCCTTCGCCGCCTCGACCATGCAGTGAGGATAGGGAACAACCGGAACAAATCAAGAACATTATAGATCACGAACGACCAGGAGGAAGGCGGCATCCGCGCCGGGCGGCCGAGGTCCGGGAATGGTGCGGATGAGAGGACTCGAACCTCCACGCCTTGCGGCGCTGGAACCTAAATCCAGTGCGTCTACCAGTTCCGCCACATCCGCATAGGTTCTGGCTCCGCTCCTAAGCGGCGGGACGGGCCGCGGCAAGGGCGATCAGGCGCGGCGGGCCCACACCAGGTATTCGCGATTGCCGTCTCCGCCCGAGATCGGGCTGTCGACGGTTTCGCGCACGGTCCAGCCCTGCCCGACGATCCATGCGACCGCGCGCTCCAGCGCCGCCTGGCGCGCGGCCTCGTCGCGCACAAGGCCGCCGCGGCCGATGTCGGCGCGGCTGTCCATTTCGAACTGGGGCTTGACCAGGGTGACGAGGTCCGCCCCCGGCGCGGCCAGGGCGAGCGCCGCCGGCAGGACCTTGGCCAGGCCGATGAAGCTGGCGTCGCAGACGACCAGTTGCGGCGCCTCGGGGATGAGGGCCGGTGTCAGGTCGCGGGCGTCGGTGTGTTCGAGATTGATCACGCGCGGCTCGGCCGCCAGCCGCGCATGCAACTGGGCCGAACCGACGTCGACGGCGTAGACCTTCACCGCGCCGCGCTCGAGGCAGACCTCGGTGAACCCCCCGGTGGAGGCGCCGATGTCGAGCACGATCCGGCCTTCGACCGGGACGGGCCACAGCGACAGGGCGTGATCCAGCTTCAGCGCGCCGCGCCCGACGAAGCGGTGGGCGTCGGCGAAGGTCAGCAGGGCGTCCCGCGCTACCAGTTGCGACGGGGATCTCGCCGCCTGGCCGTCGACGGTGACGCCGCCGGCCTCGACCGCCGCCTTGGCCCGGGCGCGGCTTTCGACCAGGCCACGCGTGACGAGGAGCTGGTCCAGACGAACCCGGTTGGTCGCGTGAGCAGTCAACCCAACTCGCCCAGACGGGCCAGTTGCGCCTGCAGCCGGGCCTTGTCGGCCTCGGCCACGGCCCGCTTCTGACGCTGCTCCCCCACCACCTCGGGGGCGGCGCGGGAGCCGAAATTGGGGTTGCCCAGCTTAGTGCCGAAATGGCCGATATCGCTGTCGAAGACCGCGATCTCCCGGGCCAGCCGCGCCTTCTCGGCCGCGACGTCGATCAGGCCCTCAAGCGGGACGAAGGCCGTGGCGCCGCCGACCAGCAGGGTGACGGATCCCGCCGGCTGGGACGACACTGTCTCGATCCGCTCGAGTCGGGCGAGGGTGCGGATGGTCCCGTCATGCCGCGCGAACCGCGCCTGGGTCTCTTCGGTCGGGTTGTACAGGGCCAGCACCAGCTTGGCGCCGGGCGGCACGCCGATCTCAGCGCGGCTGGACCGCAGTTGGGACACGGCGGCGATCAGCCATGAGATGTTCTCATGGGCGACGGGGTCGTGGTAGCTGTCCGGCAGGTCGGGCCAGGCCGCGCCGATCAGGGTCGCCTCGGCGCGGGGGGCGCCCTCACCGGCCAGCTTGTCCCACAGTTCCTCGGTGATGAAGGGCATGACGGGGTGCATCAGCTTCAGGGTCTGGTCGAGGGTCCAGGCGGTCATGGCGCGGGTCTCGGCCTTGGCCGCCTCGTCCGAACCCATGAACACCGGCTTGGCCAGTTCCAGGTACCAGTCGCAAAAGACATTCCAGACGAAGCGGTACAGGGCCGAGGCGGCGTCGTCGAAACGGCCCCCTTCGATCGCCGAGGACACGGCGCGTTCGGCCCGGGTCAGTTCATCGCGAACCCAGCGGTTGATGGTCTGCTGAACGGCCGCGGGCTCGAAGCCCGGGGCGCGGACCGCCTCATTCATCTGGGCGAAGCGGGCGGCGTTCCACAGCTTTGTGCCGAAGTTGCGATACCCTTCAATGCGTTGGCGCGAGAGCTTGATGTCCCGTGTGCCCGACAGGATGGCCATGGTGAAGCGCAGGGGATCGGCGCCCAGCTCGTCGATGATGTCGAGCGGATCGATGACATTGCCCTTCGACTTGCTCATCTTCTGGCCCTTCTCGTCGCGGACGAGGCCGTTGATTATGACCCGTCTGAACGGGACCTCGTCCATGAAATGCAGGCCCATCATCATCATCCGGGCGACCCAGAAGAAGATGATGTCGGCGGCGGTGACCAGGTCGGAGGTCGGGTAGAAACGTTCGAGGTCTTCCGTCTTCTCCGGCCAGCCCATGGTCGAGAATGGCCACAGGGCGGAGGAGAACCAGGTGTCCAGGACATCCTCGTCCTGGGTCAGGACGACCTCGGAATCATAGTCCGACATCGCCTGTTCGCGGGCGTCCTCCTCGGTCTCGGCGACGTAGATTTCGCCGTTCGGGCCGTACCAGGCCGGAATGCGATGGCCCCACCAGAGCTGGCGCGAGATGCACCAGGGCTCGATGTTGCGCAGCCATTCGAAATAGATCTTCTCGTAGGATTTCGGCTCGAAGACGGTGGCCCCGGTCTCGACCGCCTTGATCGCCGGCTGGGCCAGGGTGTGGGCGTCGACGTACCACTGGTCCGTCAGCCACGGCTCGATGACCACGCCCGAGCGGTCGCCGTGCGGGACCATGTGACGGGTCTTCTCGATCTCTTTCAGCCAGCCCTCGGCCTCGGCGCAGGCCACGATGGCCTTGCGGGCGGTGAAGCGGTCCATGCCGACGTACTCTGAGGGCACGTCGGGGGTGTCGGAGTCGGTGATGCGGGCGAAAGCGTCCAGCACGTTCAGGGCTTCAAGCCCGGTGCGCTTGCCGACCTGGAAGTCGTTGAAGTCATGGGCGGGCGTGATCTTCACCGCGCCCGAACCCTTGGCCGGGTCGGCATAGTCGTCGGCGACGATGCGAATGCGGCGGCCGGTGATCGGATGGTCGATCCATTTGCCGACCAGTTCGGCATAGCGCGCGTCGTCCGGATGCACGGCCACGCCGGTGTCGCCCAGCATGGTCTCGGGCCGGGTCGTCGCGACGACGATGTAGTTGCGGGTCTCCCACTCGGTGGCCTTGCCATCCTCGTCAAAGGCTACAGGGTGCTCATAGGTCACGCCGTCGGCCAGCGGGTAGGCGAAATGCCAGTAATGGCCGTCGACCTCCTTCTGCTCGACCTCGAGGTCCGAAATGGCGGTCTGGAACTGCGGGTCCCAGTTGACCAGCCGCTTGTCGCGATAGATCAGGCCGTCGCGGTGCAGCTGGACAAAGACCTTGCGCACGGCGGCGTTCAGGCCTTCGTCGAGGGTGAAGCGCTCGCGGCTCCAGTCGCAGCTGGCGCCCAGCCGGCGCAACTGGCGCACGATGGTCCCGCCCGATTCGGCTTTCCATTCCCAGATCTTGTCGACAAAGGCCTCGCGGCCCATCTCGCGCCGACCGACATTCCCCGCAGCGGCCAGCTGGCGCTCGACCACCATCTGGGTGGCGATGCCGGCGTGGTCGGTGCCTGGCAGCCACAGCACCGCCTTGCCGGTCATCCGGTGATAGCGGGCGAGGATGTCCTGAAGCGTGTTGTTCAGCGCGTGGCCGATGTGCAGCGAACCCGTCACGTTGGGCGGCGGGATGACGATCGAATAGGCCTCGGCGGCGCCGTCGGTGCGGGGCGCGAACAGGCCGCTGGCCTCCCACATCGCATACAGGCGGGGTTCGGCGGCGGTCGGGTCGAAGGTCTTTTCGAGCATTGGGAACGGTCTTCAGACAAAAGAGAAAGGGCGGCTCCGACTGGAGCCGCCCTGGAATGATCTAGCCTTGATCAGGTCGCAGGTGAAGCTAGCCGGCGGTGCGGGCGATGCGTTCGACTTCCTTGCGTACCTGCGTCTCGACGATGGCGGGCAGGTTGGCATCGAGCCAGTCCTTCAGCATCGGGCGCAGCAAGCCGCGGACCATTTCGTCGATGGTCGGGCCCGAGGGGAACTGGACGTCGGCGGGCTCGGGCTTCTTCAACGACGAGGCGAAGCCTGCGAACGCAGAGGCCGCGCTGGCCGAGGCGCTGTCGCCGACGAGGCTGTCGTAGGACGGCGTCGGCATGGACGGGTGCTCAGGCACATGCACCTCGGCAGGCGTTTCGAAAACGGATTCGCTGCGGACGGGCTCCTGAACCGGGAAGGGATCGGGGTCCGACGGGGAGACGTCGAGATCGCCGATGCTCTCGGCGACCGGCGCCTCGTCGGTCAGTTCAAGCACGTCTTCTTCCGGGACGTCGGCTTCCTGCATCGAGGGCGTCACGTCCATCAGGGCGGGCGACGGGGCGGAGTCGGATTCGATTTCCGGCGCCGTCGCGGGCGCGGCGACAGCGCCGGTCTCGGCCGGGGCGTCGTCTTCAGAGATGATCC
>JBBRFV010000059.1:0-9822 GCA_038241335.1 Caulobacterales bacterium
ACCCTGACCCCGACGTCTTCGCAGGACGCCGCCGCCGTGGCGGCCGAGACGACCGGCATAGCGCCCGTCCTGACGCCGCACGTCCCGATCGACCGCATCGTCATGCTGGTCAATTCGCTATCGGGAAGCGTGGGCCCCCGCGCCGTGGAAGAGGCCAGGGCCATCCTCGCCGACTACGGCTGTGACAGCACCGTGACCGCGCTCGAACCCGACCATTTCGACCAGCAGATTCAAGCCGCATTGGACGCAAAGCCGGACGTCCTGTTCGTCCTCGCCGGCGACGGCACGGCCGGGACCGTCGCCTCACGGGCCGGGCCTGATGGACCGCTGGTCGCTCCGCTTCCGGGCGGCACCATGAACATGCTGCCCAAGGCGCTGTACGGCACGGCTGACTGGAAAGCGGCGCTCAGGCTCGCGCTCGAGCAGGGCGTGGCCCAGGACGTCGCGGGCGGCGAGGTCTCTGACGGAACCGTCAGACAGTCTTTCTACTGCGCCGCCATCCTCGGCTCGCCCGCCCTGTGGGCGCCTGCGCGCGAGGCCATTCGCACCGGAAAACTGCGGCTCGCCTGGGCCTATGCCCGCCGCGCCCTGAAACGGGCCTTCACCGGCCGTCTGCGATTTTCGGTGGACGGCCGTCCCGACCGGCGGGCCGAGGCCCTGGTGTTGATCAGCCCCATGATCTCAAAGGTCATGGAGGAGGATACCGGTCTGGAGGCTGCGGCGATGAACCCGTCGGACGCGATTGAGGCCTTTCGCATGGCCGCCCACGCGGTTCTGAGCGACTGGCGCCAGGATCCGGCCGTAACCACCCGTTCCATCCGCAAGGCGATCGTGCGGGCGCGCTCGCGCATTCCCGCCGTGATCGACGGCGAACCGGTGCTGCTCAAACATACGGCCGAGGTCCGCTTCATCCGCCACGCCTTCCGAGCCCTCGCCCCGGTCCCGCCGTCGACGGAGGACAGCGTCTAGTGGGGCGTATTCTGCAGTTCTCGGACGTCCATTTCGGATGCGAGCACAGTCATGCCTGCGCCGCCGCGCTGGATCACGCCTGGGCGGCGAACCCCGATCTGGTTCTGGTCACGGGCGACATCACCCAGAAAGGCTATCCCGACGAGTTCGAGGCGGCCGGCCGCTGGATACGGCAGATGCCCGATCCCCGTTTCGTCATCGTCGGCAACCACGACGTGCCCTACTGGAGCCTGATGGCGCGGCTGTTTCATCCGTGGCGGGCCTTCGAAAAGGCCGTCGGCCATCCCGCCCATGACCACCAGTTCCTGAGTCCGGAGGTGATGGTTCGCGGCGTGGTCACCGCCCGCGGCTGGCAGGCGCGGCCCAACTGGTCCAAGGGCGTGATCGATCTGCAGCAGACCCGCAAGGCGGCGGAGGCCCTGCGCCAGGCCCCGGTCGGAACGCTGCGGGTGCTGGCCTGCCATCACCCCTTGGTCGAGATGATCGGCACGCCGATGACGGGGGACGTCAAGCGCGGCGACGAGGCGGCGTTGATCTTCGCAGAGGCGGGGGTCGATCTGATCGCCACCGGCCATGTGCATGTGCCCTTCGCCCTGCCCATCGCCCTGGGGGACCACTGCTCCTACGCGGTCGGTTGCGGAACCCTGTCGCATCGCGAGCGCGGCTCGCCGCCGGGGTTCAACCAGATCGACTGGGACGCCCGGGAAATCACCGTCACCGTGATGGCGTGGACCGGGATGGCGTTCGAGCCGCAGCAGACCTGGCGACTGCCGCGGCGCCAGGATACCCGCAAACTGGCCACCGCGCCCGATCCCAACGCCGCGGGCGAACGCGAACTCGCCGCCCGCTGAAGGGTCGCTGGATATGTCGGAACGTGAAAAGGGCCGCGGTCTGGATGACCGCAGCCCTTTCCGTTCAGGCGTTAAGGCCGTCTAGACCCGTCGACCGCGGCCGGTGACGAAGTGCCAGATCAGCAGGATGACGAAGATCACGAACAGCACATAGGCGATGTTCATGGAGATGCCTGCGACGCCGCCAGCGCCGAGGGCGCCGGCAATCAGGGCGAGGACGAGGAAGATAAGGGCGTACCGAAGCATGTGGTTGCTCCCAATGCGTTGATCCAAGGGAGCGACATCGGCGTCGCGCCTGCCATCTCAACGGTTCCGGGGCTTGGCCGTTCCCGTCAGTAACGACGGCGGGCGTGAGTTTTTTCGGTGAAGGCGGCCGCCACCATGGTGGCGAGCGCCGGGTTGCGCAGGAATATCCAGCCGCCCGCCAAGGCGGCAACGGCGCCGAGGATCGGGCGTTCTCGGAACAGCATGAAGGCGCGCTGGCCCAGCCCTGCAGGCTCGTCGTCTTCCTCATCCGCGGCGGCGGCGTCCCGGGCCAGGAAGGCCACGGCCACGATCAGGGCGATCACCGCGAACAGAAGGAAGGTGATCGCCGCCGCCGCGAGCGGGACGACGACCAGACACAGGGCGTAGAAAATCGCGGCGCCCAGCGCGACGATGGCGACGAAGCCGGCGCCCGCCGCCACTGCAGCGGCGACGGCCTTGCGCACCAGACCCCGGGCGATCCCGCCGCCGAACATTAGCGGCGACGGCCCGCGAGAAGCAGGCCTAGCACCACGCCGACGCCGAGCGCGATGGCGGTCGACTGCACAGGACGCTCCTGTACGCGTTCGACGATATAGCGTTGGGCCTCGTCGAAGCGTTCGGACGCCTCGTCATAATATTCATGACCGCGCACGCGGGCCTGGTCGTAGTAGCCGCGGGCGCGTTCACGCACCTCGGCGCTGCGTTCGCGCAGGGCGGCCTCGGTTTCCGTGGCCTTGGCGCGGAGCCGGGCCTCGGCTGTCGCGGCCTTTTCGCGCAGACGCGCCTTTTCTTCAACGCCGAGGACCTTCAGGTCGTCCTTGAGCGTGTTGAGATCGTTTTTCACGGCTGCCCGTGCTGTCTTAGTCGTCGCCATGATGCGCGCTCCGTTCGTCAAGCTTGACGGTTAGATAGAGAACCCTGAGCCGGAACGCCACTGCGGCGTCACGGTTCCCGCATTGCAGCATGGCGGACCGCGTTGTCCGGGCATAGAACAGCGCGCATGATCGACTGGCTGTTCCCACCCGCCTCCACCCCTTCCCTGCCGGTGATGGGCGAAGCCCACCGCTTTCCGGTGCGCCGCATCCTGTGCGTCGGCCAGAACTACGCCGCCCATGCGCGGGAGATGGGTTCGGCGCGGGCCGAGCCTTTCTTCTTCTCCAAGCCGGGCGACGCCGTGGTCGCGGACGGAACGGACCCGCTGTTTCCGACCGCGACCGCCGATCTGCATCACGAGGTGGAACTGGTGTGCGCCATCGGGGCCGACGGCGAGATTGTCGGCTGGGCCGTCGGCTGCGATCTGACCCGGCGCGACCTGCAGGCGGCGGCCAAGGACAAGGGCCGGCCATGGGACGCGGCCAAGGGATTCGACCAGTCGGCGCCCTGCGGCGCGATCACCCTCAGCGCCCTGCCCGACCCGGCAGCGGCGATCACCCTGTCGGTCAATGGCGAGACGCGCCAGTCCGGCCGTCTGGACGACATGATCTGGGCTCCTGCGGAAATTCTCGCCAAGGCGCGCGAGCTCTGGGATGTGCAGCCCGGCGACCTGATCTTCACCGGCACCCCCGAGGGCGTCGGTCCGCTTCAGCGCGGCGACCGGGTCGAGGCCAACATCGACGGTCTGGAACCTCTGACCTTCACGGTGCGCCCGCGATGATCCTGCACGGCTACTGGCGGTCCGGCGCGGCGTATCGCACCCGCATCGCCCTCAATCTCAAGGGTTTGACCTATGACCAGCAGGGGGTCGATCTGCGCCAGGGCGCGCAGAAATCCACGGCCTTCCTAACCCTGAACCCGCAGGGCATGGTGCCGGCGCTGGAGGTCGACGGCGCGGTCCTGACCCAGAGCCCGGCCATCCTCGAATGGCTGGAAGAGACCCATCCGTCGCCGCCCTTGCTGCCCGCCGACCCGGTCGGCCGGGCCCAGGTGCGGGGCATGGCCGCCCTCGTCGGCTGCGACATCCACCCGCTGAACAATCTGCGCGTCGGCAAGGCGCTGCGCGAAACCTTCGCCGCCGACCAGGCCGCGATCGATGCCTGGGCGGCGCGCTGGATCCAGCCCGGCTTCGCGGCCCTGGAGACCCTGGTCGCCCGGCACGGCGCGGGCTGGAGCTTCGGGGATTCCCCCTCGCTGGCTGATTGCTACCTGGTCCCGCAGATTTATTCGGCCCGGCGATTCAACGTGGCGCTGGGCGACTTTCCCCGTCTTTTGGCCATCAACGCAGCGGCCGACCGCCACCCCGCCTTCGCCGCCGCCCATCCGGATCGCCAGCCCGACGCCGACTGACAGCGTTCTGCCGGTAAGATTCTCGCAAGGTCTCGCAAAGGCGACCTTAAACTTTCGCCGTCAGGGTCGTTTCGGTGATCCCCCGAAACGCCAGTTCCCCGGCCGCCAAGCTCGCCCTCGCGGTCGTGCATGAGCCGGAACGCGCCCTGCCCGCGCCTGCCGGCGCCCGCGAGGAGGCGCTGCGTTTCCTGCTGCAGACCGCCGCCGACTCGGGCGTGACCCTGGTGGCGACCCGGCCGGACGGCGACGGCGAACGCCGCCTCAGCCAGGCCTGGCCCTTCCCTACGCCCTTCCAGGTCACCGTCCGCACCGTGCCGCTGGCCGACGGCGTCGACCGGGTCGAGGCCCGCGCCCGTCGTTCGCTGGAGCGCCTGGGCCTGCCGCGCGGCGACGTGTTGCTGATTTCAAGCGCCGCCGATCTGGCCGGAGCCGAAGGCCGCGCCCTGTGGGACCGCGCCCTCGCTCTCAAGGACCGCGGCCTTTATCGCCGCATCGGCTTCTGCGCCACGGTCGAGGACGGCCCCGCCCTTTTGGCCCGGCGCTTCCAGCCCGACGTGGTGCAATTGCCCTGCAGCCTGCTGGACCAGCGCGCCCACCGCTCGGGCGTCCTGGACGAACTGGCCGGACTGGACGTGGACATCCATCTGTCGTCGGTGTTCGCACGCGGCCTGCTCTTCATCAGCGGCGACGCCCTGCCGGACCATCTGGCCCATCACGCGCCGCAACTGTCGCGCATCCGCCGGCGTCTGGCGGAATCCCGGGTCGACCCGATGCAGGCCACGCTCGCCTACACCATGGGCCTGCCCGGTGTCGCCGCCGTGATCGCCAGCGTCGCCTCGGCGGCTGAGATGCGCGCGGTCGTGGCCGCGGCCCACGCGCCAGCTCCGAACCTCGACTGGGCCGCCCTCCAGCTGGAGCAGCCGGCCACGATCGCGGCCGGCGCTCCCGCCCGGATCAGTAGCGCAGCCTGATCCCGACATAGCCGGATCGGCCCGGTTCTCCGTATCCCAGCACCTGCTGATAGTGCGCGTCGTCCAGGTTCTCGACCCGCGCCGTCAACGTCACCGCCTCGGTCAGGGCGTAGGATCCATTCAGATTGGCGACCACGAAGCCGTCGCGCACCCCGCCGGAATCGGCCTGATCGCTCTCGGCTCGCACCGTCAGGGCCCCCGAAAGCCGTGCGCCCGTCCAGCCCAGGGTGGCTGAACCCGCTGTCTCCGGAACCCGCAACAGTCGCGCGCCCGTCGTCTGATCGCGCGCGTCGGTCCAGGCGTACGCCAGGCTCAGGTCGAAACCCCCGCGCAGCCGGGCCCGGCCCTCCAGTTCGACACCGTCGGTCCGTGTCTCGGCGATGTTCACGTAGACGCTGTCGAAGGTCAGCGGATCGAAGACATAGGTGATCTGGTCCTCGACCGAGAGCCGGTACAGCGTCGCCCGTCCCTCGATCCGCCGGTCGGCCGAGGTCCAGCCGATCGCGCCCTCATAACCCTCGGCGGTTTCGGGCCGCAACACGGGAAGGGGGCTGGACGAGAAGCAGAAGTCGCAGGCCGCCTGGCTGATCGACGGCGTCTTGAAGCCGGTTCCCCAGGCGGCCGACAGGGTCAAGCCCGCGCCCGCGTCAAAGGCCGCGGACACCCGCCCGGTCGTCTTCGACCCGAAGGTGTCGGTGTCGTCGACCCTCAGGGCGCCGGTCAGGATCAGCCGGTCTGTCGGGTCGATCCGCGCCGTGGCGAAGGCCGAGGTCACGCCCAGATCCGCGACGTTCCCGGTCGACAGGCTGCCTTGCGTATCCTCGCGCTCGGCGCCGATCACGAAAGCGACGCCACGCGCGGCTCCGTCCGCCTGCCAGCGCCAGGCCCGGCGGTCGGCGTCGAACATCGACGGAAAGGCCGAGACCGTCTCTCGCGAAATCTCCGAGGCCGACAGGCTGAACTGGTGCTTCAGGCCAAAGGCCTGCAGCCTCAGCCGCCCGACGGCCGACCATTGCTCGCCGGACTGCGTATCCGCCGTATCGGCCAACGCGTAGGCCGGCGCCGGAAAGCCGTCCAGATCAGCGTCGCTCTCGGTCCGGCGGACCGATCCATCGACCGAAACCGCGTCGGTGAAGGCGTAGCGAGCCTTGGCCCCGACGGTGGTCGTGGTCAGGCCGTCGGCCTCGGGATTGCCGTCAGCCTCGTCGGCGGCCGAAATCCCGTCGGTCCGGAACCGGGAAATCCAGGCCCCGAAACCGGACCGGTCGGTAGAGACCCCCGCCGCCAGCCGGCCGCGCATCGTGTCGAACGACCCGACCTCGGCGGCCACGGCCAGACCGTCCAGCTCGCGCGTGGTGAAGGCGATGACGCCGCCGATCGCGTCGGAGCCCCACAGCGAGGACTGGGGCCCTGAAAGGACCTCGATCCGCTCGATGTCCGACAGTTCCAGGCCTGAGAAATCATAGGCGCCGTTGACCTCGGCCGGGTCGTTGACCGGCACGCCGTCAACCAGCACCAGGGTCTTGCCCGGCGTCGCGCCGCGCATTCGCACCTGGGCCACGCCTCCGAAGGCGCCGGATCGCACCACCGACAGACCCGGCACGTCGGCCAGGATGTCGGCGGCGAACACCGCCCCCCGTTGGTCGATGACGCGGCGGTCGATGACCCGGGCGCCGGGGGTGTCGGTGACGATGGCCGGCAGCCGGGTGGCGGTGACCACCACCTCGGGCAGGGCGTCCGGATCATCGGCCGGCGCCGTCTGGGCGAAGGCGGGCAGGGGAAGGAGCACGGCCGCGGCTGTGGCGTAGAGGAAGGATCGCGTCATGCACGGGTCTCCGTACGTCACCGCGCGAGCGCGTCGCGGCGACGTGTGAACGGCGACCGACCCGCCTTCCGCGAACGGAAGATGCGGCGCAGGGGTCGGGTCGCCTCGACGGATCACCGCGTCTCTGCCTGGTCCCGGGCAGCGGACGGACGACGTCGGCGGCCAGGTCTCCTGGCTTGCGGGTCAAAAACGCAAGATCACGCCTTCCCGGCCATTTCCAAAGGAATGGGCCAGTGACGCCGAAGCCGAAGCCCCGGAATGATCATCCGCCTCGCCGCCTACAGTTGCGGGCACAGCCGCGGTGTCTGACCGCGTTCCCTTAACCGCCGAGGATGTTTGTCGCAGTGCAGCAGAGCTTGCGCAAGGCGCTTGAGGGCGCGGTCGCAATCCTTCACCCTGTCGCGTCCTCATGAACGCCCCCCTCGCCCATCCGCCCAAGGCCGACACGATCCCGTCCAGCGACGGGACGACGCCCGTCATGGCGCAATTCCTGGCGGCCAAGGCCAGCCAGCCGGACGCCATCGTCTTCTTCCGCATGGGCGATTTCTACGAACTCTTCTTCAAGGACGCCGAGATCGCCTCCAGGGCCCTCGGCATCACCCTGACCAAGCGCGGCAAGCACCAGGGCGAGGACATCCCTATGGCCGGGGTGCCTGTGCATGCGCTGGACGGCTATCTGGCGCGGCTGATCCGTCAGGGGTTCAAGGCCGCCATCTGCGAACAGCTGGAAGACCCCGCCGAGGCCCGCAAGCGCGGCTCCAGGGCGGTGGTCCACCGCGACATCGTCCGCGTCGTCACACCGGGCACCCTGACCGAGGACAGTTTGCTGGACGCGCGCGGGGCCAACCGGCTGGCCGCCGTCTCGGTGCGCAAGGGCCGCGCGGCCGTGGCCGTGGTCGAACTGTCGGCCGGCACGGTCGACGCCGTGGCGTGTTCGCTGGAGGACCTCGGCGCGACCCTCGCCTCGTTCCGGCCGTCGGAAGTGCTGGTGCCGGACCGCCTGTTCTCGGACGAGGCGACCCGCGCCGCGCTGGACGGATCGGGCGGCGTGGTCCAGGCCCTGCCGCAGGCCCTGGCCGAACCGGTCGGGGCGCGGACCCGGGTCGAGCGCCTGTACGGCGTCGCCTCCCTGGACGGCTTCGGCGTCTTCGAAGAGGCCGAGGTTTCGGCCCTCGGCCTCGTCGCCGCCTATCTGGAGACCACACAGGCCGGCAAGATCCCGGCCCTGACGCCGCCCCGCCGTTCGGGCGAGACCGGCTTCCTCGCCATCGACCCGGCGACCCGGCTCAGCCTCGAGATCGACCGCACCCAGCGCAGTGAGCGCGAGGGCTCCCTGCTGGCCTGCATCGACCGCACCGTGACCTCGGGCGGGGCGCGCGCCCTCGCCGAACGCATCGCCCGGCCCCTGCGCGAGCCGGTCGCCGTCAATCATGAACTCGATGCGGTCGAATGGCTGTTTGAGCGCCGCGACCTGCGCCGCGGCCTGCGCGAACGGCTGAAGGCGTCGTCGGACGTGGCCCGGGCCGTGTCGCGCCTCGTTCTGGGTCGCGGCGGCCCCCGCGACCTCGCCGCCATCCGTGCCGGACTGGGCATCGCCGAAGGCATCGTCGGCCTGTTCCCGCCAACGCCCGATCCCCTGACCGGTCCGCCGGCGCGGCTGGCCGCCTGCCTCGACCGGCTGGCCCTGTCGCCCGAGATCGGGCGGCTGCTGGTCCATCTCGCTGAAGGCCTGGTCGCGGAGCCGCCGCATCTGGCCCGCGACGGCGGCTTCGTGAACTCCGACTTCCGTCCGGAACTGGATGAGGCGCGCCGCCTGCGCGACGACAGCCGCCGGGTTGTGGCCGATCTGGAGGCGCGCGCCGTCGCCGCCTCGGGCGTGCCCTTCAAGGTGCGCCACAACGCCGTGCTCGGCTATTTCCTCGAGACCAGCGCCAAGGCCGCCGAGCCGCTGCTGCGACCCAGCGAGAATAGTCCCTTCATCCATCGCCAGACCCTGGCCAACCAGGTCCGCTTCACCACCGTCGAACTGTCCGAACTGGACGCGAAGATCAGCCAGGCGGGCCATCGCGCCCTGGCCATCGAGGGCGAAACCTTCGAGACATGGCGGCGCACGGTGCAGGCGCTGGCCCAGCCGCTGCAGGCCGTCGCCGAGGCCTTGGCCGAGCTGGAC
Organism: Caulobacterales bacterium; assembly: GCA_038241335.1. Classification (GTDB taxonomy): domain Bacteria; phylum Pseudomonadota; class Alphaproteobacteria; order Caulobacterales; family Caulobacteraceae; genus Brevundimonas. The sequence goes on from JBBRFV010000059.1 coordinate 9,316, forward strand.
GCCCACGCCGCCCTGGCCGAATGGGCCGAAGAAGTCGGGGCGGTGCGCCCGACCGTCGATGACAGCATCTGTTTCGAGGTCGTCGCAGGTCGTCACCCGGTGGTCGAGGCGGCGGTGAAGGCTCAAGGGTCGCCCTACACCCCCAATAACTGTCGACTGGATGGATCGGGTCAGGACTGCGCCCGCCTGACGATCGTCACCGGGCCGAACATGGCCGGCAAGTCGACTTTCCTGCGCCAGAACGCCCTTCTGGTGTTGCTGGCCCAGGCCGGAGCCTTCGTCCCCGCCCGATCCATGCGGCTCGGGGTCGTCGACCGGCTGTTCAGCCGCGTCGGGGCCGGCGACGACCTGGCCCGGGGCCGCTCGACCTTCATGACCGAAATGGTCGAGACCGCCGCCATCCTGACCCAGGCCACAGAGCGCAGCTTCGTGGTGCTGGACGAGATCGGCCGCGGCACCGCCACCTACGACGGCCTCGCCATCGCCTGGGCCGTGGCCGAAGCCCTG
>JBBRFV010000060.1:0-9739 GCA_038241335.1 Caulobacterales bacterium
CGTTCCGCACCGAGTCCCGAAGCGCATCGGTCAGCAGCGGCTTTTCGATAATCTGCGCCCCGGCCAGCGCGGCCTGGGCGCGCACGGCCCTGCGCGGGTTGGTGGTGATCAGGATGGCCGGCAGGGTGACGTGGACGGCGCGCAACTGCTCCAGCAAGGTCAGGCCGTCGATGCCGGGCAGGTTGTAGTCGAGCACAAGACAGCCGCGCGTCGGCAGCGGCCTTGAGGCCAGCAGGGCCTCCCCATCCGCATAGGCGCAGACATCGAAACCCTCGAGCTCGAACGAGAACGTCAGCGCGTTGACGACCGCCGGGTCGTCTTCAACCAGCAGGACCGCCGGGCGCTGGAGATCGGTGGCTGTCATGCCCGTATCCGTTCCAGAAGGTCGCGTCGCAGCAGCCGCACGTGGCGGCTCGACCGGGCCTCGATCAGGCCCTGGTCCTGCAGCTGCGAAAGCGTCCGCGACACGGTGTGGATGGTCAATCCGAGGTGGTCGGCCATATCCTGGCGCGTCATCGGCAGGTCGAGGATATCGACCGCGCCCAACCGATCGGCATAGTCCAGCAGGAAGGCGGCGACGCGCTCGGTCGCGCCCTGGCGCGCCAGGATCATCGCGTGGTCTTCGCTGCGCTGAAAGGCGCGGACGGACATCTGCCAAAGCGCACGCGCAAGGCCGCTGTCCGTCGCAGCAAGGCGCGCAAGGTCCGCGCGGCGCACCGCCGCGACCGTCGCCCCACCGAGCGCGTCTGCGGTGGTGCGGTATTCCAGCCCGGCCTCAAGTCCGAGGAAATCGCCCGCGACATGGAATTCCGTGACCTGCCGGCGCCCGTCGTTCAGCAGGCGGTAGCTGATCGCTGCGCCGCCAAGCACCCGATAGACCATCCCGGCACGGTCGCCCTGGCGGAAGATCTCGGCCCCGGCGGTCAGCGAGGCGCGAACCGGAGCGGCGGCCAGGGCGAAAGCCTCGCACAGCTCGCAACGCTCCAGAGCCGCCGGCGCCCCCTGCTTCGCCGACAGGGTCTGGGTCTCTGCGGGATTGAGAAGTGCGGGCACGAGGGCCTCCGGGACGACGGTCTGACGCTGGAGTTTTAGGGGTCCGCGGGGGCCGGCGGTATTCGGGAGTCCTCCCTAGGGGATTCTCCTTAATCGACAGGGTCGGCCGTTCGCTCTTGATACGGCCGTCGGCCGTCCGGTTCAGCGAGGGAATCCCGTCTTCATGATCGATGCCCGCCGCCTGCTGAATTCAGACATGTTCGGCAGGCTGGACGAGGCCGCCCACGCGGCTGTCGTGGCCGCCGGTTCCGTTCGCCGCATCTCCGCAGGGACGACGGTCTTCGCACAGGGCGACCCGGGCCTCACCTGTCACAGCCTGCTGGAGGGGCGCGTCAAGATCGTCCAGGCTCGCCCCGACGGCGGCCAGTCGGTGCTGAGGTTCATCAGCCCCGGCGAAATGTACGGCACGGTCGCCGCGATGATGGACAAGCCCTTTCCCGCCGACGCCGTGGCCGTCGTCGACAGCGTCGAGATCGTCTGGTCCGTGGCGGCGATGCGCCAGTTGATTCGCGACCACCCGGAGATCGGCATGAACGCGACGGCGTCTGCGGGCGGACGACTGTTCGAATTGCAAGGGCGAGTGGGCGACTTGACGGGGGAACGCGTGGAGAGGCGGATCGCCCGGGCCCTGGTGCGTCTGGCCGAGCAGGCCGGCCGCCGAACGGCTGAGGGGGTCGAGATCGACTTCCCGGTGACTCGTCAGGACCTCGCTGAGATGGCCGGAGCCACGCTGCATACCGTCAGCCGGACAATCGCGGCCTGGGACCAACGCGGGGTCACCGGTGGCGCGCGTCGAAAGATCGTGGTCCGGGACGTCAGAGCCCTTAACGCGATCGCTGCGGGCGGCGGAGACGACTGAGACCCACGTGACGCGGGCCAATGGAAATCGGGGCCGCCGAAGACCCCGATCTCCCAGCGCCTGAATCCGTCAGTGAATCTGGGCGAAGAACCCCGTGAAACGGCGGCGGGCGAAATTGGGCGCCCGGGCGCTGACAGCTCGAGCGGCCTCAAGGTTCGCTACGCCTGTCCCGACCTGCACCAGGCCGACCATGCCCATGCTGTAGTGGGGCGCGCATTTGACGCCGTAAATCCCCGGAACCGTCACGCGCAGGATGAAATCCCGGCCCATGACCCCGTGTTGAACCGCGACGCCGGCGGGCAGCATGCCGGCGATCAACTCCGCATTGTGGCCGGGGTCCGTCGGAACATAGCGGATCGTGTCCCCGGGCCGCGCGTGTACGACGGCCGGCTGGAACACCATGGCGCCGCCGACGCCCGTATTCAGCATCTGGACCACGTGTTCGCTGGCCATCGCCTGGCCCGCCAGGGTCATGGCGGCTCCGGCGAGGATGAGCGGGAGGAGTTTCTTGAGCATCGTCCTGGACCTTGTGAAAACCATGATGCGAAGGGGTTCGCGTCATGGCCTCCTTCTAGGAAAGGGCGGCTCTAGCGACGTTGCGCATGAGCAACCGGCGCCTCCGTATGATTGCGGAGGCCGGCGCTTCGGCCCGCCAGTAGCATGCGGTTCTCCAGGTCGACCTGGGCCTGGCAATCGAAATGGAGCTGGTCGCAGAGATCATAGAGCAACCGCCAGGTCGTGCAGGCGTGCGCCGGCGCCTTGAAGCCCCCGGTCCGCTGATCGAGCCGACGCCACCGCTTCAGCAAATCCTCATGCGCGGCGATCATCTCGTCGACCGTCCGGGTCGGCAGGGCGTCCACGCCGGTCATCAACATCGGGAAGACCACGGCCTGTTCGCGCTGCTGGTGAACGACCGTGCGGTCGAGAATGTCTTCAAGCTGGTCCGACAGACCGTGCGGCCAGGCGTCGTCGTGGCGGTGGACGCGCTCCACCTTCCCGGCGATCGCGATCGCTTCCCCGAGCCGGCTTTCCTGTTCCGAATGACGGCGTTGGCAAAATTGGGGATTCATCGGCGTCGGGCCCGTCCAGAGTTTCCCCCCGATCACTCGGCGGCGACCCGGCCGTCTTTGTTCTCGGACAACTCACGGGAGTCGGGAATCGGTCAGCGTCGCGGATTCAAGGAGGACCGCCATGGCATTCGACAACCCCCTCGCCGCCGAGATCTGGACCAGCAAATACCGCTTCCTGCCCGACGGCGGCCGGGGTGATCAGACCATGGAGGAGAGCTGGAGCCGCGTGGCCGGCGCGGTGGCGGAAGCCGAGGCTCCCAAGGCGCGCAAACAATGGCGCGAGCGCTTCCTTGACGCTCTGACCGATTTCCAGTTCCTGCCTGCGGGGCGGATCATGGCCGGGGCCGGCACCGGTCGGTCGGTGACCCTGTTCAACTGCTTCGTCATGGGCACGGTGCCCGACAATCTCGACGGCATCTTCGACGCCGTGCGCGAGGCGGCCGTGACCATGCAGCAGGGCGGTGGCGTCGGGATGGATTTCTCGACCATCCGGCCTTGCGGCGCGCCGGTGAAAGGCGTCGGAGCCGACGCCTCAGGTCCGCTCAGCTTCATGGACGTGTGGGACTCCATGTGCCGCACCATCCTGTCCGCCGGTCAGCGCCGTGGCGCCATGATGGGCTGTCTGCGCATCGACCATCCGGATATCGAGGCCTTCATCGACGCCAAGCGTGACCCGGCCCGACTGCGCAATTTCAATGTCTCTGTCCTGGTCCCCGACGCCTTCATGCAAGCGCTGCAGGCCGATGGCGCGTGGCCGCTGATTTTCGGCGGCCAAACCTACCGGACGGTGCAAGCCCGCGAACTGTGGAACCGGTTGATGCAGGCCACCTACGACGTCGCCGAGCCGGGTGTGATCTTCGTCGACCGGGTCAATGCGCAGAACAATCTGGCCCACTGCGAGACCATTTCGGCCAGCAATCCGTGCGGCGAGCAGATGCTGCCGCCCTACGGGGCCTGCCTGCTCGGTTCGATCAATCTCGCGCGACTGGTTCCGACGCCGTTCGAGCCCGGGGCTGAACTGGACGAGGAGCGGCTGGGCGAACTGACCCGCGCGGCGATCCGCCTGCTCGACAACGTCATCGACGTCTCGCGCTTCCCGCTCGACCAGCAGGCACGCGAGGCCAAGGCCAAGCGCAGGTTGGGCCTCGGCGTCACCGGCCTGGCCGACGCCCTCGTGTTCTGCGGCGTTCGCTACGGAACCGAGGAAGCGGCCGGGTTGACCCGCCGCTGGCTCGGCGTGATCAAACGAGAGGCCTATCGCGCCTCGGCCGAGCTCGCCGCCGAGAAAGGCCCCTTCCCGCTCTGGGATCCGGTGATGCTCGACACGCCCAACCTCAGGAACCTCGACGCCGAGACCCGCGCCCTGATCGCGCAGCACGGCCTGCGCAACGGCTGCCTGACCTCCATTGCGCCGACGGGCACCACGTCGCTGATGGCCGGCAACGTCTCCTCGGGGGTCGAGCCCGTGTTCGCCTATGCCTACACCCGCAAGGTGCTGCAGAAAGACGGGTCGAAACGTGAGGAAGCGGTCAAGGACTACGCCCTGACGGTGTGGAAGCGCCTGCACGGCGACGCGCCGCCGCCCGAACACGCCTTCGTCACCGCCCAGACCCTGACGCCCGCCGAACACCTGCGCATGCAGGCGGCGGCGCAGGAAGTGATCGACAGCTCCATCTCCAAGACCGTCAACTGCCCCGAGGACATCGCCTTCGGCGCCTTCGCGGATGTCTACGTCGAGGGCTGGAAGCTGGGGTGCAAGGGACTGACCACCTACCGGCCCAACGCCGTCACGGGGTCGGTCCTGTCGGTCGCCCCGACCGAGGCTCCCGCGGCTGAAGCGCCCGCCGGCCCGCCCGCCGTGCTGAAGCTCAGTCCCCGCCCCGAGGCGCTGACCGGCGCCACCTACAAGATCAAATGGCCCGATAGCCCGCATGCCGTCTACGTCACACTCAACGACGTCGAGGGACCGGACGGTCCACGGCCTTTCGAGATATTCGTCAACTCCAAGAACATGGAACACTACGCATGGACCCTCGGCCTGACCCGCATGATCTCGGCGGTGTTCCGGCGCGGAGGCGACGTCTCTTTCGTCGCCGAGGAGTTGCAGGCGGTGTTCGATCCGCGCGGCGGCGGCTGGCTGAACGGCCGCTACGTGCCGTCGCTGCTGGCGGCGATCGGCGGCGTCATCCAGCGGCATCTGGCGCGCGACGCTGCGGCCTGTTCGGAGCGCGGGGCCGACGGAGCACACCCGGCGCAAACCTCTGCTCCAGCCCCGAACTCGAAGGCCTGCTGTCCCCGCTGCGGCGTAACCGGCCTGGTGCGCAAGGAAGGCTGTGATACCTGCTTCGAGTGCGGCTATTCGAAATGCGGCTAGGCTGAACGGGACGGGGCCGGAGAACCGCCCCCGTCTGTCAGTAGCGGTATTCGAGCGTCACCCACCCCTTGTCGGCGTCGGCGAAGGCCGGGTGATCGGCCGTGAAATGCGCCGCCTGCAGCTCGACGGACCAATGGGTGTTGATCGGCAGCGACGCAGACAGATCCAGCTCCCTTCCCAGATCGAACGCGCCGTCGGCGTCTTTGAAGGCGTGCGCTTCGGCGCTCAAGCGGACCGTTCGGCCGCCCGCCGGAACACTGAACTGCCCTCGAACGAACAGGTCGCGAAGGCCGAACGCCGGCGTGGCGCCGATCACGTCCGACCAGCCCAGAAAACCGTGCCCTGATCCCAACGGCGTCTGGAATCCGGAGACCCCGTCGCCGTCGAACCGCTCACCGCCCAGACCCGCGGACCAGCGCGGCGTCTGCAGGCCCAGAGCGAGCGCCTGGAAGTCCAGGGAATAGTCCGCCGGATTGGCCCCGCCGTCTCTCTGCACCGCATATTCGGCGGCCCAGGTCAGCGACAAATCACCGTCCAGCGGCCGCGCTCCAACCAGCCGCGCGCCGATCGTGGTCGAGGACTGGGCGGGGGCGTTGTCGAGGTCGATGGCGAGGCCGAATCCGCTCAGCCGCCCCAGGGGCGTGTCCGTCTCGACCTGCAACATCTGGATGTCGCCGCGCCAGACGCCCTGGGGGTGCTCATGGCCGAGCGGCCGCTGGACCCGGTCGGAGTACACATAGGTCACCGTCACCGGCTTGAGCGCCGTGGAGGTCAGCCTCACGGCGTCGAAAGTCTGTTCGTTCTGACGCCAGCCAGCGTTGCCGAGGAACCGGCTGTTGGCGATGGCCAGACGTTGGCGCCCGACGACGACCTCGGTGTCGGGCAGGCCGGTCCAGCGCAGCTGCGCCCGGTTCAGCTCGACCGTCTCTCCGTCGGCGACCGCGGGTCGCCCCGGGACTGGATCGGTGGGGCTGGAATAGCGGTCGTCGAGCACCGCGACGCCCTCAGCCTCGACCAGCCACTGCAGGTCATGCATCGTCGGCGAGCGCCAGCCCAGCCGGGTCCGCAACGTCAGGGCGTGGGCCTCTTCGGGAAAGCCCTGCTGATCCACCGTCTCGCTGCGCAAGCGGGTCTCGAACAGAAGGCGTGCGTTGGCGTCGGGAAGGGTCTGGGCCGCGGCCGCGGCTGGAATCAGGCCGAGGGCCAGGGCCGCGACGGCGATGCGGGATACGGGCATGGGATATGAGCTCCGGCAGAAAAAAGGCCGTCGGAGACATCCCCGACGGCCTGTGTCGCGAACGTTTGCGACTAGTGTTCCATGTGGTCGTGAGCGTGGAGGTCGCCCCTGAAGATCTCGGGATTCTGGGCTCCGGTGACCTCGATGATGCCGGCGGCTCCACGGTCGACGCGGCTCAGGGCGTGATCGACCATGATGTAGCTGCCGGGAACCTCGAAGGTCAGATCGACCACCGTGGCTCCGCCCGGCGCGACCGTCACCGTCTGCACGTCGGTGATGGGCGGACTGGTCAGTGAACCGTAGCTGTAAACAGCGTCGAAGATCTCGCCGATGACGTGGAAGCTGGACGTCTTGTTGGGGCCGCCGTCGCCGAAATAGATGCGCGCGGTGTCGCCGACCTGGACTTTCAACCGGTTCTCGCCCGTCAGGGCCTTGAAGGCGCCGTTCATCACATAATAGGTCGGCTGTTCGTCCATCAGATGGTCGATGCTCTCGGTCAGCAGACCGGGCGTGCCCAGATCTTCCTCCGTGTAGATCTCGCCCTGCATCACATAGAATTCGTGATCAACGGCGGGCAGGCCGCCTTCCGGTTCGACCAGGATCAGGCCGTACATGCCGTTGGCGATGTGCTGGGCCACCATCGGCGTGGCGCAATGGTAGACGTAGAGTCCGGGCTTCATGGCCGTGAAGGTGAAGGACTTGTGCTGGCCGGGATCGACGGTGGTCGCCGCAGCGCCGCCGCCGGGGCCTGTCACCGCGTGGAAGTCCACGTTGTGCATCATGACGCTGTTCGCGTCGTTGGCCAGGTTGACGTCGACCGTATCGCCGACGCGAACCCTGATGAACGGGCCGGGCACGCGACCGTTGAAGGTCCAGTAGGTGTAGCTGGTCCCGTCCGCGAGTTGGCCGATCACCTCGGTGGTCTCGAGGTTGACGATGTGATGGCGTGGGCTGGCGGCCGTCAGCGGGGGCGGCAGGTCAGTGGCGCGGCGGATGATGTCCGCGGCGGCCGCCGGGGGAGCCGCCTCCTGGGCGTCCTGGGCGAAGGCGACGCCCGGCCCGGTGGCGACCAAGGCCAGGGCGGCGACGCTGGTGAGCAGTGCGATCAGTTTCATTTTCAGTCCCCGGGGGCTCCTGTTTCGCCCCGATGCGAAGATGTCTAGGAGGGTCGGAAACCGGGGACTTTGCGCGGGAACAACTTCGGCCCGCGACACTGCGGTTCGCCGGGAAATCCCTTCTTCAGGTCAGATTAGTATCTGTAATTTCAGACGGTTAATTGCACCACCGCGCCACTTCGGACCATTCCCTAAGGGATCGTACGGAGCCGCCTATTCTCACAACATCAGGTGACGAGGCCGGCGAACAGGCCGAGCGGATCATGCGCCCGCGCCACCGTGACGATGAAGCCGAACACCAGCAGGGCGGCGAACCAGAAGCCGATCCGCGCGCCGCGAGACCGGCCGAGGCTGAAGGCCTGGGTTCCGAGACCGATATAGACGACCAGCAAGCACACCTTCACCGTGAGCCACGGATCGACGAAGGGATACTGCCGCACGATGGTCATCAGCATCAGGGCGGCGGTCAGCAGGGTGGTGTCGATGGTCCACGACAGCAGCCGGACCGGCAGCGCCTTCGGCCAGCCCGCGCCGAGCAGGGTGAAGGCTCCGCCTCTGAGAGCGAAAAGCAGGCCGCTGGCGGTCACGGCGCAGATGTGGACCGTGCGGATCTGGATGTAGAATTCTTCCATGCTGTGACGTCAGCCCTCTGTCTTGTCGATCATTGGCGGCTCGTGCTTCGACCGCATCCGCCAGAAGCAGCACGGCGGCGGAAGCAGATGTAGCGAACATGGAGTGTGGGCTCTGGAGTCGTTTGCGGCCCCGGTCGGGCCGTGATCCAGATCGGCCAACCACCCGCGCCGGACTTTGTGCGAGCGCAACGCCAGGGCTCAGGAATTATACGCGCCGCCGGTCGGCTGTCGCGGCTGGGCTCCAGCATCGGCGAGGCCTTGGGCGTCGACGGAAGCGATAGCACCACGCGCCGCCGCGGTCGCCGTCTGAAGCTTCAATGACCTCTAGGTGGAATCCCTAGGGTGCGTTGGCAGCGATCGCCCGTGATCATCAGATCAGGTTCTTATCTGGCGCGAACAGGGTCCCTGCCCCGTTCGGCGCGCCTGACCGGAACCATCTGTTCGGGAAGTGAAATGTTCTTGATCCAGCTTCTGTTGTTGCCCGCCGATTTGATCTGCGATCATCTCGGCCTCACCGACCAACACGAACGCGGCATGATGCGGATGTTCGTGAACATGTGCATCTTTTCGGTCTTCTGCGTGGTGGTCTTCTTCATCCTCTGGAAGATGTTCGCCTAGCGGGTGTTGACAGCCTTGCGAACGGGCAGCCGCGCGCAGGCTGATCCAGGACTGGGCCTTGCCTTCGACGGCGAGACGGCGCCAGCGGGGACGTTGAGGGCGACCTGTGGCGATGTCGTGTGAAGATCGCAGGTCCGTCCATGGGCGCTTTTAATGGCGGAGCGGCGTGTCGGGCCAGCCAGATCGAGGCTCTGATCGATGCTGCTGATGGATGGCTGGGGAACTAGGACTCGAACCTAGAATGACGGTACCAAAAACCGGAGTGTTACCATTACACCATTCCCCAGCAGGTCCGGCGTTTCCGAGGCCGAAGCGCCGGAAGGCGTGCGAGATACGACACCGGCGCTGGCGATGCAAGAAGCGGTTTCCAGACTATTTTCCCTGAGCGCGAAACGGCGCTTGCGGGCCCCAAAACCCGTCGCTATAAGCCCCCTCCTCAAGTCGGAGTGTGGCTCAGCCTGGTAGAGCACTGCGTTCGGGACGCAGGGGTCGGAGGTTCGAATCCTCTCACTCCGACCATTTTTCTGGCGCCGCCCCGAGGCGCCGACTTTCTCTCCCAAATCGATACTCTCACCCCCCGGCCCGCGCCGCGACGGCGGTCAGATGCGCGCCGACCGTTTCGATGGTGCGCTCGGCCAGAGCCTTGCGGCGGGCCAGCAGGTCGGGGGAGCCGGCGTCGTAGTCGGCCATCAGGGTCTTCACGAAGGCGCCGGAGCGGACCTCGGACAGGACGGCGTCCATCGCGGCCCGCGACGGCTCGCCGATCACACGGGGTCCGGTC
>JBBRFV010000061.1:0-9722 GCA_038241335.1 Caulobacterales bacterium
GATGGAGGAACTGCAGGTCGGCCATGTCGCCGGCCAGAGCGGAGCCAGCCTGTCCGGTGGCGAGCGCCGCCGCGTCGAGATCGCCCGGGCGCTGGCTGCCGCGCCGCGCTTCATGCTGCTGGACGAACCCTTCGCCGGCATCGATCCCCTGGCCATCGCCGACATCCGCCAGGTGATCCGCTATCTGGCGGGCGAGGGCATCGGCGTGCTGATCACCGACCACAACGTCCGCGAGACGCTGGAGATCATCGACCATGCCTCGATCATCTCGGGCGGCTCGGTCCTGTTCGAGGGCAAGGCGGAGGATGTCATCCGCGACCCCGAAGTCCGCCGGGTCTATCTGGGCGACATGTACGGCTGAGGGCGTCGGTTCGGGCGTCCGATCCCTGTTTTCGTCATCCTCCGGCGAGCACATCGAGACCGGGGGACCCGGCGGCGCCGAAGGCGATTTGTGCATGCAGGATGTCGGCGACAGCGGGGTCCGCACAGGTTCGCGCCACCGCGCGCCGCTGGGTCCCCTGATCTGCGCCGCTGCGCCGCTTGTCGGAGGCTGACGAAAGGGGAGGGAGGCAACGATTGCCGATTTTTCACTGGCGATCCGGTCACGCACGGGTCTTCATCCGGGCAGCTGAAAACAGGATGCCCGCGCATGAGAGCGCCGAAGAAGAGTGAAACCCTCGAGGTGCGGCTGCCGCACGACGCCAAGACCGCCTTCATGGCGCGGTGTCGCGATGAGGGCCAGACCGCCAGCGAGGCGGTGCGGGGCTTTATCGAGGCGGAACTGGTCAGTCGCGGCCGCCGGGGTCGATTGCGGGCGTGGCAGGCCGCGGCCGCCGCCGTGGCGGGACTGGCGCTGGGCGCGGTCGCGGCGCCCTCGCTGGCGCAGACGGCCCCATCGGATCGGGCCGCCTTCCAGCGGCTGGATCACAACCACGACGGCGTCCTGAGTCTCGCCGAGTTCCGACGCCGTTAGCGGACCCGCCTGAAGAACCGGCCGGACTGGAGGTTGAACCAGGTCCAGGGCTTGAACAGGCCCGCGCCGGGCTTCCACGAGGCGACCACCAGCTCGGCCCGGCCCACGATGTTCTCGGCCGGCAGCAGGCCGACGCCGACATCGGCGGAGAAGCGGCTGTCCAGCGAGTTGTCGCGGTTGTCGCCCATCATCAGATAGCGGCCGGCGGGCACCACCTGCACCGGCCGGTCGTCCGCCGGAGACGCCGGGTCGCCGTCATAGGTGACATAGGCGCGGCCGTTCGGCTGGGTCTCGCGCACCTGCATCACCGGCCTGTCCGGGGCGTCATGATCCCGCGTCATACCGACCGCTGTCTGGGGCAGGGCGCGGCCGTTGACGAAGACCTGACCGCCGTGAACTTCGACCCGGTCGCCGGGCAGGCCGATGACCCGCTTGACCCAGGTCTGCTGCGGATCGCGCGGCAGGCGGAACAGGACCACGTCCCCGCGCGCCGGGTTCCGCCCGAAGACCCGGCCGGAAAAGAGCGGGGCGTTGAACGGCAGGGAGGCCCGGCTCCAGCCGTAGGGGAATTTCGACACCACCACATAGTCGCCGGTCACCAGCCCCGGCTCCATCGAGGAGGAGGGGATGGTGAAGGGCTGGAACAGCACGGTCTGGATGGCGATGGCGACCAGCAGGCCGGCGCCGATGGTGCGCAGGCTGTCGACGATCTCGCGCCGCTTCGAGGGCGTGGCGTCCGGAGCGTCGGGGTCGGAGACGGGCGAGGTGTCGGGTTCGGTCATGGCCGCAGCAGACGCGATCGGTCGGGCGCGACCAAGTCGTTTCGTGTCCGGACAGGACAGCGAACCTGTCCGGACAGCCGGATCAGGCGCCGCGGCGTCCGAAGGCGCGGTCGCCGCCCGGGTCCGGCGATGCAGCTCTGGCCATTTCGTTTTCGCGTCGAGCCTCGGCGAACAGGGTATCCAGCCGGTCGGGGTCATAGAGGCTCGGCGGCTCATCCTTTCCGGCATGGGGATCGAGCGGGTCGGGGCCGAAACGGTTCGGGCCGCTCTGCCCCGGCAGCAGGGTGATCACTCCAATTATCACACCGCAAACTGGAACGATGAGATCGAGCATGCCGCCGCCCGCTCCCGTCGATAGCAGAGCGGTGGCGGCGAGACCGCGGTCTGCGCCGCCCGCGCCCACCCGATCGGCTGCGTCGACCAGCGCGGCGATGGTCTGGAAAGCCGACAGATAGCCGGGAATGATCAGCAGCATCCACCAGGCGGACCGTCCGGTGTCGTGAAGGCGACGCGACAGAAGCGCGAAATACGGGATGCCGAGGAGAACCCAGGCCAGGCCGGCTGCGCCGAGCCAGAAGCCGAGTCCGGCGAGGATATGCGCCGCGTCTCGCTGCGAGAAGGCCCGGGTCGCGGCGATCAGGCAACCGCCGACCACGGCCGTCTGAAGGATGAGATACAGCCAGTATTCGGCGCGGGCGGCGCGCCCCGCAAAGTCGAAGGGGCGGATCAGCGGACGGAAGATCAGCATGGTCGACGCCCCGCAACGGGATCCCGGTTGGATCCATGTTCGCCGGGAAACGTGAAGGCGGCCGCAAGCGGGATGGTTAAGTCCTGGGGCCCGCCGCCCGCTTAGAACGCCGTTAACCGGTTCGGCGACACAGTCGCCACAGCAAGTTTCGGGCCACGCCCGGAAACGGGGGACACGTGCTCGGACAGAGGCTGGAGATACGGCCGGGCCAGGGTCTGGTCATCACGCCCCAGCTGCAGCAGGCGATCAAGCTCCTGCAGTTGTCCAACCTCGAGCTGGACGCCTTCGTCGAGGCCGAACTCGAGCGCAATCCGCTGCTGCAGCGCGAGGACGCCGAGCCCGGCGGCGAGATCGACGCGCCCGCCGCCGCCGAGAGTCCCGAGGCCTCGGAAATGAGTTTCGACGAGGGCCGGGTCCAGGACGCGGACCGCACGCTCGACGCCCGCAGCGACGACGTCTACGGCGACGCGAGCCCGGGCGAACGCACGTCCGACCGGATGGAGGACGTCGGGACCGGCGAGGCCCAGGTCGGGCTCAACGACTGGTCGCGCGCCGGCTCGGGAGGCGGCCTGCCGGACGGCGAGGGCCGCGAGCAACCAGATGCGCGCGAAACCACCCTGTGGGAGCATCTGCAGGCCCAGGCCTCCCAGGCCGGCTTCAGCGCCCCGGATCACGCCATCTGCCTGACCCTGATCGACGCGGTCGACGAGGGCGGCTACCTGCGCGGCGAACTGGCCGAGTTCGCCGACCGGCTGGGCGTCTCGCTGGATCGGGTCGAGGGCGTGCTGGCCAAATGCCAGGGCTTCGAGCCGACCGGCGTCATGGCCCGATCGGTGCCCGAATGCCTGCGGCTGCAGCTGATCGAGCGCAACCGGTTCGACCCGGCGATGGACTGTTTGCTCGAGAACCTCGACCTTCTGGCCAAGCGCGACCTGACGGGCTTGCGCAAGGCCTGTGGCGTCGACGCCGAGGACATGGCCGAGATGATCGCCGAGCTGAAGGCGCTGACGCCCCGGCCCGGCGCGGGCTTCGGCGGCGAGCCGGCCCAGACGGTGATCCCGGACGTGCAGGTGCGCGCCGACCCGGCCGGCGGCTGGAAGATCGAGTTGAACTCGGACACCCTGCCGCGGCTGATCATGGACAAACGCTATCACGGGGTGGTCGCCGCCGGTTCGCGTTCGGACGTCGAGAAGACCTTCGTCGCGGAATGCGCCGCCCAGGCCAGCTGGCTGGTCAAGTCGCTGGACCAGCGGGCCAAGACCATCCTGAAGGTGTCATCCGAGATCGTGCGCCAACAGGACGCCTTCCTCGCCTTCGGGGTTGAATTCCTGCGGCCGCTGAACCTGAAGACCGTCGCCGACGCCATCGGCATGCACGAATCGACGGTCAGCCGGGTCACCTCAAACAAATACGTCTCCACGCCCCGGGGAGTGTTCGAGATGAAATTCTTCTTCACGGCGGCGATCCAGTCGTCGGACGGCGGCGCGACCCACTCGGCCGAGGCGGTGCGCCACCGGATCAAGTCGATGATCGACAGCGAAGGTCGCGACGGCGACGTGCTGAGCGATGACCGCATCGTCGAACTGCTGAGCGAGGCCGGCATCGACATCGCCCGGCGCACTGTGGCGAAATACCGCGAGGCCCTGCGCATCCCCTCGTCGGTCGAGCGCAAGCGGATGCTGAGAACGGCATAGGGCGGCGGGCCGTCCGTGACGAGTGCTAGTGAGCAAGGGGTGAGCAAGACGGAGCTCGAGGCCAGCCACATCGGCTGACTTCTCGCTCACCAGCACTCCCCGCCCTCCCCGCTCCCTGCCGTGGTTGGAGAACCACATTTCGGTGATCGGCGTTGACACCAAACCCGTCCGGTCGCGTTGTATCGACATGCAAATCCAAGTCAGCGGCAAGCACGTGGATGTCGGCGAAGCGTTAGGCTCCCGCATCTCCCAGGAACTTGAAGACGGGATCGGCAAATATTTCGAGCGCGGGGGTGAAAACGCCGAGGTGACCGTGTCCAAGGACGGGCACGGCTTCAAGGTCGATTGCTGGGTCCGGCTGGCGTCGGGCGAGGTCATCGTCACCTCGGGCAGCGGGGGCGACGCCCACGGGGCCTTCTCGGACAGTCTCGAAAAGCTGGAGAAGCGGGTCCGCCGCTACAAGCGCCGGCTGAAGGATCATCACATCGGTCCCAAGGGCCTGTCGCCCGAGAAGACCGAGAACGCGGCGCGCGATGTCGCCCGCAGTATCGTGCTGCGCAGTCCCGAGGATGTCGAGGACGACGCTTTCGGCGACGCCGGCGCGCCCGACGAGCCGCCGCCGGTCGGCATGGTCATCGCCGAGACCGAGCACGACATCCGCACCCTGACCGTCGGTCGGGCGGTGATGCAGCTGGACATGACCGGCTATCCGGTCGTGCTGTTCCGCAACGCGGCGCATGGCGGCCTCGCGGTGGTCTACCGCCGTCCCGATGGCAACGTCGGCTGGATCGACCCCGAGCGGACAGCCAAAACGCTCAATGGACACGGTTCGGTAAAGGGTCTCGCGTCATAGTGCTTCCCACAATGAGGCGGGTCGTCTACACGGCGCCCGCCCGCTCGGGATGAATGGGTAGAGTCGGGGTTTTCATGGACATCGGACATTTGCTGACGGACGGCGCCGTCGTCCTGCGCAGTGGTGCGTCTTCCAAGCGTCAGGCCCTGCATGTGGTGGCGGAAGCCGCCGCTCCGGCCCTCGGTCTGACCGAGGCGCGGGTCATGGAAGCCCTGCTCGAGCGCGAGGCCCTGGGATCGACCGGCCTCGGCGCCGGTGTGGCCGTTCCGCACGCCCGTCTTGAGGGTCTGGAGCGGGTCACGGCGGTCTTCGTGCGCCTCGATACGCCGGTGGCCTGGGGCGCGGTCGATGACCGTCCTGTCGATCTGCTGTTCGCCCTGTTCGCCCCGCCCAGCGACGGCGCCGAACATCTGCGCGCCCTGGCGGCGGTGTCGCGCGCCCTGCGCTCGCCCGAGATGCGCGAACACCTGCGTCAGGCCCGGACCGCCGACGCCATCCGCGCCCTGTTCGTCCGTGACCTGGCCCCTGCTACGGCGGCCTGACGACCGCCTGTATCCTGGTGCGCTAACGCCCGGTGCGCGGCACAGGGCTGTTTGAGCGCGGTTTGGCGACCGAACTTTAGATAGAGGGCCTGCCTGGATTGGGTGCGGAACGCGCTCAAGCAGCCAGCGACAGCGTCGCGAGCGTTAGCGCCCACTTCCATCAGTGCACCGAAACCGGCTCCAGCTCATGGGCCACGGCGGCGGCGAAGGCGGCTTCCCGGTCCAGCATGACGGCGAGGCGCTCGCCGTCGGCGCCGTGCACTGCGTACAGGGTGGTTTCGGGATCCACCGTCAGGCCCTTCACGGCCTTGATCGGCGTATCAGCGATCACGTCGGACGCCTTGATCTCGCGCACGTAGACGAGGTCGGGGGCTCCGAGGCCGGCGAAATCTTCCTTGGTCATCATAATCGGCGTCATCGAGACCGCCTCCCTGGTGTTGAACAACGCCGCTCGGGCGCTTTGGGTCCGGCCCCGAACGCGGCGACCGGTCTGGCCGCGGACGTCAACCCGCGGTGATGGGGATGCGCTTGACCGCCGGGACGTGATCCGGGCGGCTCAGTTCGACATGCAGCAGCCCGTGCTCCAGCCGCGCCTCGTCGACCTCTAGCCCGTCGGCCAGAACGAAGCTACGCACGAAACCACGCCCCGCGATGCCGCGATGCAGGAAGGCCTGGTCGGCGGTTTCGGATGGTTCGCGCTTGCCGGCGATGGTCAGCTGGCGGCCTTCGAGGGTGACGGCCAGGTCGTCGGGGCCGAAGCCCGCCACCGCCAGGCTGATGCGAACGGCGCGCTCGCTGCGCTGCTCGACATTATAGGGCGGATAGCTGTCCGCCGCGGCGCGGGCGGCGCGGTCAATCTGGGCCCGGGTATGGTCGAAGCCCAGCAGGAAGGGGCTGTCGAACAGGATGGTGCGTGTCGTCATCTGGTCCTCGCGAAAGCGACCGGACCTGTCCGCGCCCCCCGATGCCGGCGGAGCGCGAGGTCCAGCGTCCAGATGGGACCTTCGGCCGCCGGAATCAACGCCGACGGCCGAGGGGCTGCTACCAGATCTCGACGCGATCGGCGGGGGCCAGATACATGCCCTGCCCCGGATGCACGCCGAAGGCGTCGTACCAGGCGCCGAGGTTGCGCACCGTGGCCGCGCGATAGCGGCCCGGCGAGTGGCCGTTGGTCAGGATCTGGTTGCGATCGGCCGCCTCGCGCGTGTTGGCGCGATAGTTCTGGGCGAAGCCGAGGAAGAAGCGCTGGTCGCCGGTGAAGCCGTCGATGACGGGGGCCGGACGCCCGCCCAGGGAGCGATGATAGGCGTCGAGCGCGGCGCTGAGGCCGGCGACGTCGGCGATGTTCTCGCCCAGGGTCAGCGCCCCGTTGAGGGCCAGGTCGGGGTAGGGCCGGTAGGTGTTGTACTGGGCCACCAGCTTTTGCCCGTTGGCGTCGAAGCGGGCGAAGTCGGACGGGGCCCACCAGTTGGTCAGCTTGCCGTTCACATCGAACAAAGCGCCCGAATTGTCGAAACCGTGGCTGATCTCGTGGCCGATCACCGCGCCGATGGCGCCGTAGTTGACGGCCGGGTCGGCGTTCAGGTCGAAGAAGGGCGGTTCGAGAATGGCGGCCGGGAACTGGATGGAGTTCTGCGACGGCGCGTTGAGGGCGTTGACGGTCTGGGGGACCATGAACCATTCGCCGCGATCCACGGCGCCGTGCAGCTTGGCGATGTTGCGCTGATACTCCCAGACTGCGGCGCGGTCGGCGTTGCCGAGGGCGTCGTCACGGCGGATGTCCAGGGCCGAATAGTCCTTCCAGTGATCGGGATAGCCGACGCTGACGGTCATGGCCGCCAGCTTGGCGCGCGCCCTGGTCCGGGTCTCGGGCGTCATCCAGTCCAGCGCCGCGATGCGGGCGTCGAAGGCGGCCTTGATGTTCTGGACCATGTGCTGGACCTCGGCCTTGGCCTCGGGCGAGAAATGGCGCGCGACATACATCTGGCCCACCGCGTCGCCGAGGGCGCCGTTGGTCGAGGCCACGGCCCGCTTCCAGCGATCCGACTGGGCCGAGGCGCCGGTCAGGGCCGTGCCGTGGAACGAGAAGCGCTGGTCGACGAAGGCGCGCGACAGGAAGGGCGCCGCGCGGTTGATGGCGTGATAGGCCAGATAGTCCTTCCACACCTCCAGCGGCTGGGAGGCGACGAGGGCGGACAGGCCCGTGATGGCCTCGGGCTGCCAGACCTTGATCGAGGCCTGGTCGTCGAGCTGAGCGGCCTGGAAGAAGGCGCTCCAGTCCATGCCGGGGGCGCGAGAGGCGAATTCGCTCCGGCGCCAGGTGTTGTTGCCCTTGGCCATGTCGCCTGTGGCCGTGGCGTCCCAATGGCTGCGGGCGATGGCGGTCTCGAGCGCCACGATGCCCTGTGCGCGTCGTTCGCCGTCAGACACGCCCGCGAGCGTCAGCATGGCCGCGACATGGCGCAGATAGGTCGTCCGGAGCTGCACGAAACGCGGCGCGTCGGAGAGGTAGTAGTCGCGGTCGGGCATGCCGAGACCGCCCTGCATCAGATAGGGGACGTAGCGGTCGGGATGGTCGAAGTCCTGGGCCACCCACAGGCCCAGGGGCCGCTCGGTGTAGGTGTTGGTGGCGTTGATGGCGTCCACGTCAGCCCGCATCGTCGCGCCGATCTCGCGGCTCAGCGCGGCGCGGCTGTCGACGGCCGCGATCCGCGACAGGGCGGGCCGCACGGGCGTCGCGCCGAGGCGTTCGATGGTCGCCTCGTCCATATAGGCGGTGAAATAGTCGCCGACCTTGCGGGCCTCGGCGCCCTCGACCCGGCCGGCGGCCGCGGCGCGGATCAGCTCGACGTTACGGGCGTTGGCCCGGTCGTTGAGGATGTCGAATGTGCTGAGGCGCGACTTGTCCGCCGGGATCTCGGTCCGCGCCGCCCAGCCGCCGTTGGCGTAGTCGTAGAACTCGTCTCCCGGCGCCACGGACCTGTCCATGCCGGTTTCGTCGAAACCGAAGGACCCGTACATCGGGCCGGCCGGGGCCTGCGCGGAGGCAGCGGGGCCGGGGCCTGCGGCAGGGATGGATTGCGCCGTCGGCGCGCAGGCGGCGACCAGCGTCAGGGCCGATACGGCGGAGAGCAGGATGTTGCGGTTGATCATCGGGCGCCCATTCTGTTGAACCGGGATGCGGCGCCGAGGTCCGGCCCGTCCGACAGACGTTATGGAACGTGAGGCCAGCGACCGCCACACAACGCAGATGACAAAGAGGCGATGTTGGCGATGGCCAGACAGGACGAAGGCCCCGCGGGATGTCCCGCGAGGCCTTCGATGGTGGAGCTTAGCGGAGTCGAACCGCTGACCTCTTGCATGCCATGCAAGCGCTCTACCAGCTGAGCTAAAGCCCCGAACCCAAGGCTTTTGGCCTTTCGGTCGGATCGCCGGGCGGAGAAAACATCCCCTCGGCGAGGCGGCGGAACCTATGTCAGGGTCCGGTCCCGATCAACCCCGGTTTCGGGATTTATTTCGGCCGGTCCGGACGGGCTCCGTCCTCGCGGCCCGACACCTCCCGAAAGAGGGCGTCGGGCCGGATTTCATTGAACTATTCGTCTTCCTTGGGCGTCTTGATTTCGTCCTCGAAGCCGTCGTCGTCCTCGTCCTCGATGAAGGGGACCGAGTCATCGTCGTCGTCGTCGGCCAGCACGTCGTCGTCCTCGACCGCCTCGCCCATGCCGGGCTCCTCGGTGGGATCGACGGGTGCGTCGTCGTCGTCGGGGGTCAGGATCGGTTCATGACCTTCCTGATCGATCTCCGGCGTGACGACCGCTTCTTCTTCCTCGTCCTCATCGGCGTCGGCGGCCTTCTCCTTGACCTGATCCTCGGCCTCGTCGTCGGCGGGGTAGCCGGCGGCCGGCCGGCCGCGACGGTTGCGCAATTTCAGCGCCTCTTCGGGATCGAAATCGGTCGCGCATTTGGGGCAGTGGGCCGGGCGACGGCCGAGATCGTAGAATTTGGCCTGGCAGTTCGGGCAGACCTGCTTCTGGCCCAGTTCGGGAGCAGCCACGGGATAGACCTTTGGCGGGAGTGGAATTGGGGCGGCTCCCTTGCCACCCCCGGGCGCCGCTGTCAAAAGCCATCTC
>JBBRFV010000062.1:0-9638 GCA_038241335.1 Caulobacterales bacterium
GATCTTCGAGGCGGCGATCACTGACCACCCACCACCCGGCCAGGCAGCGACCGCCGTCAGTGCCCGGCCATCTCGCTAAAGCCGAGGTAGAGCCACAGCACCGCCAGCAGGCTGAAGGCCACGGCGGTCAGGTTGAACAGCACGAACATCCGCACCAGCGTGCCGAAGATGCTGCGCTGATAGGCGCCCTTCATGTGCAGGTACAGGTGAACCGGCGAGAGCAGGATCAGCCACCAGGCCCAGCCGCCGACCACCAGCGAGAGCAGGAATATCGTCGTCAGCAGCAGCATCTGGAACGACAGCGAATGCATCGAGAAGACCAGGTGGTCGAAGACGTAGAAGCGGCGGTTGAACACGAACAGCAGGCTCAACATCAGCGCCGACACCGGCAGGGCCAGGATGGCGACGCGGTGGCCCCAGATCTCGAGGATCAGGGCGAAGCGCTCGGGATCGTCCTTGACCGCATTGTAGCGCGTCTCGGCCCAGTGCTGCAGCGACGCGGCCTGCTCTTCGTTGGCCAGGGCCGAGTGGACCTTCAACGTGTCGTCCCCGGTCGGCAGCAGGCCGTGGGACGCCTTTTCCGGGACATCGGCCACAGCGGCGCTTTCGCTGACCGACCGGCTGAACTTGACCCAGTCCTGGTCGATGGCGGCCAGGGCGGCGCGTTTGGCGGCGGGCGGCATGTCGGGATCGGCGACGATCTTCGCCCGGGCCTCGGCCCGCGCTGCCGGGTCGTCGCGTTGCGCGCCCGGTCCGGTGAAGTTGACGTTGTTGTGGGTGTGGTCACCCCGCGCCTCGGCCCGTTGGGTGCTGACCGTCGAGGTCCAGTGGCCGGCGAAGATGACCAGCAGCAGGATGACCAGGAACATGCGGAAGGGCTGCACCTGCCAGGCCCGCTTGCCTTCCAGATAGTCGCGGGTCAGCTGGCCGGGGCGCCGGACCAGGTTCGGCATGGTGCGGATCAGGCGTCCGTCGAGGTGGAGCAGGCTTTCGACCGCCTCGACCAGCAGCTTCCACGACGAACGGTGGAAGTCCTCGGCCAGCTGGCCGCAGACATGGCAGTATGTCCCTTGAAGCGGGGTCTCGCAGTTGGCGCAGGGCGTGCCGACCGGCACGTCGGCGTGTTTGCGCTTCCACCGCAGCCAGCCGCCGCCCGACGCCAGCGCCGCCGTTTCCAGTTCCCCCGTCATGACGCCCCCGTCCCTTGGTCAGTCAGCCCAGTTGGGCTTGCGCTTGTCGAGGAAGGCGCGGACGCCTTCCTGGCCTTCCTCGGATACCCGAGCCCGCGCGATTCGTCGGGCGGTATCCTCCATCAGGCCGTGATCCAGCTTCTGACCCGCGACCTCGTGGACCAGACGCTTGGCGTCGCCCATCGCGCCCGGCGCATTGGCGTGCAGGCTGTCGGTCAGCATGGAGATGAATTCGTCCATCGCCCCCTCGGGCAGAACCATGTCGATCAGGCCGGCGTGGGCGGCGTAGTCGGCGTCGAAAATGTTGGCGCTGAGGAACAGCTGGCGCGCGCGGCGCGCGCCGATGGCCTCGATGACATAGGGGGCGATGGTCGCCGGGATCAGGCCCAGCTTGACCTCGGAGAAGGCGAAGCGCGCGCCCTCGACCGCGACGGCCATGTCGCAGGCGGCGACGATCCCCGCTCCGCCGCCCATGGCCGCGCCCTCGACCAGAGCCACCGTCAGGGCCGGGACGTCGTGCAGGGCCTTGAGCATCCTGGCCAGACCCATGGCGTCGTCGCGGTTGTCGCCTTCAGACCAGCCCGCCGCGTCGCGCATCCACTCAAGGTCCGCGCCGGCGCTGAAGGTGCCGCCCGCCCCGCGCACGAACACCACCCGCACCTTGTCCGCGCCCTGAAGGGTCTCGAATGTCTCATAGAGGGCGGCGACGACAGCGGCGTCGAAGGCGTTCCTTTTTTGCGGCCGGTTGATGGTGACGAAGACCGTGCCGTCGGCCTGGGCGTCGACCTGCACCAGCCGGTCGTCGGCGTCCGGAGCGGGATCGGCCAGCAACGGATGCGAGATGGCGTTGATCTGCGCCGCCTCGGCGTCGGTGATGTCGAGCGCGTTCAGCTCGGCCTCGGTCTGTTTGCGGTCGGTCATTGGCTCGGCTCACTTCCAGAAAACGCGGTCCACAGGTCGGCGATCGCGTCCAGATCGAACGCGTCGAACCGGTCGGCGATGCACGCGTCCATGCGCGCCCGGAAGGCGCCGGGCAAGGGGTCGGCGAAGGCGGAGTCCCGCGTTTCAGCGTCCGGCCAGCGCGCGACGCCCCAGACGAGCCCGTCCGGGCCGTCGAACAGGGCCGATCCGCCGGAGCCCCGCTGGCGCAGCGACAGCGTCGCCTCGGCCCAGACGGCGACGAAGTCCTCGCGGCGGCCGGGCTTCAGACGCCAGCGGTAGACAGCGAGGATCATCCCCTACATCCGGAAGACGCCGAACGTCGTCTCCGGGATCGGCGCGTTCAGGCTTGCCGAAATGGCCAGCCCGAGCACGTCGCGGGTCTGGACCGGGTCGATGACGCCGTCGTCCCAGAGACGGGCCGTGGCGTGGTACGGATTGCCCTCGTCCTCGTATTTCTGGCGCACGGGGGCCTTGAAGGCCTCGGCCTGTTCCGGGGTCCATGAGTCGGCGTCGCGGTGCACCGTGGCCAGGACCGCGGCGGCCTGCTCGCCGCCCATGACGCTGATCCGGCTGTTGGGCCAGGTGAACAGGAAGCGCGGGCCGAAGGCGCGGCCGCACATGCCGTAGTTGCCGGCCCCGAAACTGCCGCCGATCAGGATGGTGAATTTGGGCACCTCAGCCGAGGCGACGGCGGTGACCAGCTTGGCGCCATTTTTCGCGATGCCCTCGGCCTCGTATTTGCCGCCGACCATGAAGCCCGAGATGTTCTGCAGGAAGACCAGCGGGATCTTCCGCTTGCAGGCCAGTTCTATGAAATGGGCCCCCTTCAGCGCGCTCTCGCTGAAAAGGACGCCGTTGTTAGCCAGGATGGCGACGGGATAGCCCCAGATGCGGGCGAAGCCGCAGACCAGGGTGGCGCCGTACAACGCCTTGAATTCGTCGAACTCCGAGCCGTCGACCAGCCGGGCGATGACCTCGCGCACGTCATAGGGGGCGCGGACGTCGTCGGGGATGAGGCCGTACAGCTCCTCGCCGTCATAGGCCGGAGCGCGCGGTTCACGGACGTCGAGGTCGACGCGCTTCACTGTATTGAGGCTGTCGACGATGGTGCGGACGATCTCCAGCGCGTGCTCGTCGTTCTCGGCGACATAGTCGACCACGCCGGACTTGCGGCCGTGGGTCTCGGCCCCGCCAAGCTCTTCGGCGGAAATAACCTCGCCGGTGGCGGCCTTCACTAGCGGCGGACCGGCCAGGAAGATGGTGCCCTGCTCGCGGACGATGACGCTCTCGTCCGACATGGCCGGGACATAGGCGCCGCCGGCGGTGCAACTGCCCATGACGCAGGCGATCTGCGGGATCGACTTCGCTGACATCCGCGCCTGGTTGAAGAAAATGCGGCCGAAATGGTCGCGGTCAGGGAAGACCTCGGCCTGGTGCGGCAGGTTGGCCCCGCCGGAATCGACCAGATAGACGCAGGGCAGGTTGTTCTGTTCGGCGATCTCCTGCGCCCGCAGGTGTTTCTTCACCGTCATGGGGAAGTAGGCGCCGCCCTTCACCGTCGGATCGTTGGCCACGACCATGACCTCCCGACCCGAGACCCGGCCGACGCCGCAGATCATCCCGGCGCCGGGCGCCTCATCCTTGTACATGCCCCCGGCGGCCAACTGGCCGACCTCGAGGAAGGGCGAACCGGGGTCCAGCAGGCGCTCGACCCGATCGCGCGGCAGCAGTTTGCCGCGCGAGACGTGCCGGTCGCGGCTGGCGTCGGAGCCGCCACGCGCGGCCCTGGCCACCCTGGCATGAAGCTCGTCCCGGAGAGCCCGATTGTGGGCGTCCAGCGTCTTGAAGGCGGGGCTGTGCGGATCGACCGCGGAAGTCAGCTTGGGCATGAGCCCGGTCTAATCGGCTTCACGCCGCCGGGGAAGGCTATGCGTCGCGGAACTGAAGCTTGGCCAGCCGGGCGTACAGGCCCTTGCGAGCGATCAGTTCAGCATGAGTGCCTTCGTCGACCACCTTGCCGTCGTCCATGACCACGATCCGGTCGGCGCGCAACACGGTGGCCAGCCGGTGGGCGATCACCAGGGTCGTGCGCGTCGCCATGGCGGCGTCCAGCGCGGCCTGCACCAGTTGCTCGCTCTCGGCGTCCAGCGCCGAGGTGGCCTCGTCCAGCAGAAGGATGGGAGCGTCACGGACCAGGGCCCGGGCTATGGCCAGACGCTGGCGCTGCCCGCCCGACAGGCTCTTGCCGCGCTCGCCCAGCGGCGTGGCGAAGCCTTCCGGCAGGGCCTCGACGAAGCCCAGGGCCTGGGCTTCCCCGGCGGCGGCGCGCACCTCATCCTCGGTCGCAGCTTCGCGCCCGAAGCGAATGTTCTCCATCGCCGAGCCCGAGAACAGCGGCGTCTCCTGCGACACCCAGGCGAAGCGGTCGCGCACGGCCACGGGGTCCGCCTCGCGCACATCCACGCCGTCGACCGACACCATGCCCGACTGGGGATCGTAGAACCGCAGCAGCAGGCGGAAGACCGTCGATTTGCCCGCGCCCGACGGCCCGACGAGGGCCACCGTCTCGCCAGGCCGCACGGTCAGGCTGAAGCCCTTGAGCGCCGGCAGGTCCGGACGGCCGGGATAGGCGAAACCCACCGCTGACATCGACAGCTCGCCGCGCGGCGGCGTCGGCAGGGCGGTCGGATGGGCCGGCGCGGCGATCGAGGGCTCGCTCCGCATCAGCTCGTCGATCCGCTCCATGGCGCCCGCCGCCTTCTGCACGTCGCCCCAGCTTTCACCCAGGGCGCCCACGGCGCCCGCAGCGAACACCGACAGCAGGACGAACTGCAGCAGGGTCCCCGGCGTCATCCGCCCGGAGATCACGTCCTGCGCGCCCAGCCACAGCACCAGGGTCACGCCGCCGAACATGACGATGATGATCATGGCGGTCATCAGGGCCCGGGCCTTCATGCGGATCAGCGACACGCCGAACGCCTGCTCCACCGCCTCGCCGAAGCGGGCGACGGCGCTGTTCACGCGACCGAAGGCCTGAACCGTCTCGATGGCGTCGACGCTCTCGCCGGCGAAGCCGACCGCCGACGCGAACTGGTCCTGGGAGCGGACGGTCAGTTTGCGCACCCGGCGGCCGAACAGGAAGATCGGCCCCAGCAGCAGCGGCACCACCAACAGGACGAAGCCGGTCAACTTGGGGCTGACGACCGAAAGCATGATCACGCCGCCGATCAGGGTCAGGAAATTGCGCAGGGCGTAGGACACCGAGGTGGTCAGCAGGGTCTCGACCAGGGCGATATCCGTGGTCAGGCGCGACAGCACCTCGCCGGTCCGCATCTGGGCGTAGAAGGAAGGGTCCAGCGACAGGATGCGGCCGAACAGCGCCTTGCGGATGTCGGCGATGACACGCTCGCCGGTCTTGGTGACGTAGAAATAGCGGACCGCGGTGGCGAAGCCCAGGAACAGGGCGTTGACCCCCAGCACCAGGAACCAGAGGTCGATATGGGCCCCGCCGTTCTCGAACCCGTGGTCGATCGCCCCGCGCGCGGTGACCGTCAGCCCCAGCGACGCCGATGTGGACAGCAGCAGCCAGAACACCGAGATCAGGGCGTCCCAGCGGTGATGCATCAGATAGGGGAACAGCCGACCCAGCGGCCGCACGTCGCGCCGACGAGGGCGGCGTCCGCCGGCCTCGCCCATCTGTTCGGCCAGAAGGGCCCCGGCTCCCGGACGGCCGTCGGCGCCGGCCGCGACGTCGATGGGGCGGGAGGACGGCGGCGGTGCGGTATCGGTCATGTCGCGCGCCTCTTGCCCCGGAACGCCCCCCGGTGTAAACGCCGCCGCTCATTCCCGCCGGATTGTTCGGCGGGTTTTCTCATTTTCGCGCACCGACGGTCGGCATCGTCACCGCGCAGAGACCCGGATCAAGACCATGAAGGCCGATACCCACCCCGACTACCACTTCATCACCGTGACGATGACGGATGGTACGACCTATCAGACGCGCTCGACCTACCAGAAGGAAGGCGCCGTTCTGAACCTGGACATCGATCCGCTGACCCACCCGGCCTGGACCGGCGGCAACCAGCACATGCTGGATCGCGGCGGCCGCGTGTCGCGCTTCAACAACAAGTTCGGCGGCTTCATCAAGAAGTAGCCTGTGCACGGCGGACACACCGCCGACGTCACGTGATCATGAAAGGCGCTGGTCCCCGACCGGCGCCTTTCTGTTTTTCCGGAACGTCGATAACATGCTGGCGTTGGGCTTTCGGGGCGTGGGCGCAGGGTCCGTGCGACGGAACGGCGAAGAGCAGCTGAGATGAATCGACGGCAACTGGGTCTGGGCGCGGCGGTCACGGCGCTGGCGTCAGCCGTGGGACTGGGCGCGCAGGCGCAGACCCGCGATCCGGCGGCGGTCGGCTTTTACGACGGCTTCAACGACCAGTTGGCGCTTCTGCCCGCCGCCGCACAGCCGGACGTGCGCGCCTTCTACGAACTGAACGGCTGGCGTCCCGTCTGGACCGCCGATCGCGTGCGCGTGCTCCAGGCCGCGGCCGGGCGCGCCGAGCGCCATGGTCTGGCCCCGTCCGACTTCTTCGACTTCCCCGCCCTGGCGTCCAATGCGACGACCGCCGAGATGCGCACCACCGCCGCGGCGCTCGGCTATGGCCGGGTGCTGGCCGAGGGCCGGGTCCGGCCCGAGACGGTCGAAGACCTGTGGGAGATGGACAAGAACCACGCCGACCTGCCCACCGGCCTGAACGACGCCCTGGCCCAGGACAAGCTGATCGACTGGTTCGAGGGTCTGGCCCCGACCGACATCGGCTATTCCAACCTGTCGGCGGGTTATGTCCGTTATCGCCGCCTGATCCGCGACGGCGGCTGGCCGGCCTTCGTGGCGGGCCCGACCATCGAGCCGGGGAACAGCGACGTCCGCGTGCCGATCCTGATCAAGCGTCTCGTGGCCGAGGGCGACCTGACCGCCGCCGACGGCGCGCGCCTGACCGCGCAGGGCATCGTCTACGGCCCCGAGCTCCAGGCCGGCGTCGAGAGCTTCCAGGCCCGCCACGGCCTCGTCGCCGACGGCCGCATCGGCACGGGCAGCCAGCGCTCGCTCTCGGCTTCGGCCGAGGATCGCGCCCGCCAGATCGCCCTGAACCTGGAGCGTCGCCGCTGGCTCAAGCGCGAAGTCTCTCCGGAACGGATCGAGGTCAACACCGCCGCCGCCATCATGGTCTACTGGAAGGACGGCCGGCCGGTTCACTCCAACCGCGTCGTCTGCGGCGCCCCGGCGACCCAGACGCCCAGTCTCGAGAAGCAATTCGCCTCGGTGGTGGCCAATCCGCCCTGGTACGTCCCGGCCAGCATCGCCCGTAACGAGATCCTGCCCAAGGGTCCGGGCTATCTGGCCAACCAGAACATGTACGTCTCGAACGGCCAGGTCATCCAGCGCGCCGGTCCGACGGCGGCGCTCGGCTATGTGAAGTTCGAGCTGCGCGACAGCTACGCCATCTTCCTGCACGACACGCCGTCCAAGGCCGCCTTCAACCTGGCCATGCGCCAGCGCAGCCACGGTTGTGTGCGGGTCCAGGGCGCGGTGGACTTCGCCCGCCTGCTGTTGTCGCCGGATCCGGAGAAACTGGCCCAGTTCGACGCCGCCCAGGACAGCCGCGACACGGTGCGCATCGCCACCGGCCGCGAGATCGGGGTGCGTCTGCTCTACTGGACCGCCTTCGTCGACGGCCAGGGCCGCGTGGCCTTCCGCGAGGACGTCTACAGCCGCGACCAGAAGCTGGCCCAAGCCCTCGGCATCGCCGTCAGCCTGCCCAAGCCGGTGGATGACGGGCGCAATGTGGCCAACGACGTCGGGCCGTAGGGCTTTTCCTTCTCCCGGCTTCGCCGACGTGCGCTCAAGCCCTCTGCCGCTGGGAGAAGGGCTGTATCTAGGTCCTGAACGCCGCCGACAGCCGGTCCATCTGGCTCTGCACCGGATTGGCGGCCTGTTCCTCGGGGCCGTCGACGAACATGCGGCGGTCGAGGTGCAGGGCGCGGTCGTACAGCTTCTCGGCCCGGACCATGTATTCCACCAGGGCAATCGGCAGTTCCGGATCGGACGGTTCAGCCTCGATCTTACGATCTGCCAGGCGATAGCGGCTCTCGCACGCCGCCTCGGGCTTCATGTCCCCCTCGCGCACGGCGCGCTGGACCAGCAGCCACGAGGCGATCTGCATCAGCCGGGTGGTCAGCTTCATGCTCTCGCCAGCGTAGGCCAGGGCCGTGCCCCGCGACAACAGCTTGGAATCGCGCCGGCCGTCGCCATCCAGATAGGCCGCGGTCTCCTCGACCAGTTCCATCCCTTCGCGGAAGGTCCGGTCGAACAGCTCGGAGCGGGCGAAGTCGTCCACCACCGCGGCGCGGCTGCGGCCGGGGGTCGGGAATTCGGGACTGGGATCGTCGCTGGCCATGTAATCGGTCAAACTCATCGGGTGCGCGAATCCGTATCACGACCGGCACGGTTGCGCGCGGCGCTTCCACCGTCTGCAACGGTCATGCCAAGGGTTACGAACGGAAATTGAACAGGGCGTCGGCCGCGTTTCGCTGGGACGACTTGCCGTCGATGGCGGCTTTCGACCGGGCGATCTCGCCCTCCAGCGAGGCGATCCGCTCCTGCAGATCGGCGACGGAATAGCCGTCGAGGTCCTCGCGCGTCACGGCGATCAAGGAAGCGCCGCGGGCGGGACGGGGCTCAGCAGCATCTTCGAACACGGGCGCCTCCATGGCCGAAACTCATCCGAACGCCTATGAAAACGCCCGGACCAGTACGATTGCAAGGGCGAGGCGAATTCCATGCGGGTGATCGAGATCGAAGGCGGCGCGGGTCCGGCGGAGGCGCTGAGGCTCGCGGAACGGCCCGATCCGGTCGCCGGGCCGGGACAGATCCGCATCCGCGTGCGCGCCGCCGGGGTCAATCGGCCCGACCTGCTGCAGCGCCGCGGCCTCTACCCCGCTCCGCCCGGCGCGCCGGATATCCTGGGCCTCGAGGTCGCCGGCGAGGTGGATCAGGTCGGTGAGGGCGTGGTCCGCTGGCGCACCGGCGACCGGGTGTGCGCCCTGATGGGCGGCGGCGGCTACGCCGACTTCGCAGTGGTCGACGCCCGCCACGCCCTGCCCGTCCCGGACGGCGTCGCGTTCGTCCAGGCGGCGGCCCTGCCCGAGACCGTCTGCACCGTCTTCGCCAATGTCTTCGAGGCCGGCGGGCTGAAGGCGGGCGAGACCCTGCTGGTCCACGGCGCGACCAGCGGCATCGGCGTGACCGCCCTCCAGATGGCCAGGGCGGCCGGGGCGCGGGTCATCGCCACCTCGCGCGGCCCGGCCAAGACGGAGGCGGCCCGGGCGCTGGGCGCGGACCTGAGCCTCGACGCCCTCGCTGACGACATGACGGCCGCCATCGCCGGCTTCGGCGGAGCCGACCTGGTGCTGGATATGGTCGGGGCCGACTACGCCGCATTG
>JBBRFV010000063.1:0-9554 GCA_038241335.1 Caulobacterales bacterium
TCACCCCCAGGGGCCGGGTGTCCCGGCTCCTCCTTGGGGCGATGCTTGGGGGTGGGGTACCTTGCTCCGCTGGGGGGCGGGGCCCATGACCAGAAGCGATACCGTCCTCAGGGCCCGCGAACTCCGTCGCCACATGACGCCGCCCGAACTCCGGCTGTGGACTCACCTGCGCGGAAAGCGGCTCCGCGGCCTCAAGTTCAGACGCCAGCATCCGATCGGGC
Organism: Caulobacterales bacterium; assembly: GCA_038241335.1. GTDB lineage: Bacteria > Pseudomonadota > Alphaproteobacteria > Caulobacterales > Caulobacteraceae > Brevundimonas. Next base: position 222 of record JBBRFV010000063.1, read on the forward strand.
CGTTCGTCCTCGACTTCTACTGCGCTGAAGCGCAGGTGGCGGTTGAGGTGGATGGGCAGATGCACGCCCATCCTGAGGGGATCGAGCATGCTCGTCGGAGAACGCTCTGGCTTCACAAGCAGGGCGTGCGCGTCGTTCGGCTGGCCGCAGAGGATGTCAGGGTGAACCTCGAAGGCGTGCTCGACTTTCTCGCAAGAACGATCACAGCGCGACGCCCGATCTGACGCCCCTCCACCATGCTTCGCATGGTCCCCCTCCCCCTTCGCTGCGCGAACGGGGGAGGAGACGGGATCAGGCTCCGAACTGCCGCTCGAACCGCCCCAGCGCCGCCGGATGCAGCCGCACCGTCACATGCGTCCGGCCCTCGTCGTCCGTCTCGCGCGCCGTCACCCGGCCGTTCTCGTACAGCCAGGCCAGCGCTTCGCCCTGTGACGGCAGCAGCACCAGCGCCGTCTCCGGGTCGTCGTCGATCAGGCCGGCGATGACCTCGCGCAGAGGTTCGATCCCCTCCCCGGTCCAGGCCGATACCGCCACCGCCTTGCCGTCGCGCGCCAACCGTTCGGCCTGACCCAGAACGGCCTCGCGGACGTCGTCGGCCAGCAGGTCGGTCTTGTTCCACACCTCCAGCACCCGGCGCGTCTTGCCCTGCGGCGTCTCGATCTGTTTCAGCACCGCCTCGACGTCTTTCGACTGGGCTTCGCTGTCGGCCGAGGCGATGTCGCGGACATGCAGGATCAGGTCGGCCTCGCCCACCTCTTCCAGCGTGGCGCGGAAGCTCTCGACCAGTTCGTGCGGCAGGTCCGAGATGAAGCCGACGGTGTCGGCCACGATGGCGGGCCGGCCCTGCGGCAGGCGAATGGTGCGCTGGGTGGTGTCGAGGGTGGCGAACAGCAGGTCCTTGGCCACCACGTCCGAGCCGGTCAGCCGGTTGAACAGCGTCGACTTGCCGGCGTTGGTGTAGCCGACCAGGGCGATGGTCGGGAACGGCGCCTTCTGGCGCTGCTTGCGATGCAGGCCGCGGGTGCGGCGCACCTCGTCCAGCTCGACCTTCAGTTTGACGATCCGGTCGGCGATCAGTCGCCGGTCCAGCTCGATCTGGGTCTCGCCGGGGCCGCCGGTCGAGCCGGTGCCACCGCGTTGCCGCTCAAGGTGGGTCCAGGTCCGCACCAGCCTCGACTTCTCATAGTCCAGCCGCGCCAGTTCGACCTGCAGCCGGCCTTCCTTGGTGCGCGCCCGGCGGCCGAAGATCTCGAGGATCAGGCCGGTGCGGTCGATGACCTTGCAGTCCCATTCCTTTTCCAGATTGCGCTGCTGGACCGGCGACAGGGCGTCGTCGACGACCACGGCCTCGGCCTCTGCGGCGCGCACCAGGGCGGCCAGCTCCTCGACCTTGCCTGTGCCGAACAGGGTGGCGGGCGTCGGCTTGCGGACGCGCACGATCTCCTCGCCGCGCACGTCGAGGTCCAGCGCCCGAGCCAGACCTACGGCCTCTTCCAGACGCTCTACCGACTGGCGCGAGCTCTCGCTGGCCCCAAAGCCGGAGCGCTCCGGATGGATGACGATGGCCCGGATCAGCGGGACGGCGTGGTCGATCAGATGGGAAGCCAAGTGGGCGTGCAGCTTTCTGAAGGTCAGTCGGGGCCGACAGATAGGGAGTGGAGGGCCGCGCGGCCATCCCCGTCCGCTCAGTCTTCGTCGGCTTCCGGTTCGTACAGTTGCACGGGCGCGGAGGGCATGATGGTCGAGATGGCGTGCTTGTAGACCAGCTGCGACTGGCCGTCGCGACGCAGCAGGACACAGAAGTTGTCGAACCAGGTCACGATGCCCTGCAGCTTGACCCCGTTGACCAGGAAGATGGTCAGCGGCGTCTTGGTCTTGCGGACGCTGTTGAGGAAGGTGTCCTGAAGATTCTTGGACTTGTCTTGCGACATGGCAGGTTCAGCCTGTTCTTGCTTGTTCTCCGGCCGGAAGGGCGGCGCGGGGCCGATCGTCGCCGGCCGCGCACCTTAGCCACCCGCCATGCAAGGCCGCAACGCCTAGATGGCGTCGCGCTTCGCCTGATCGAGATACAGGGTCCGCAGCTTCCTCGTGATCGGGCCCGGCTTGCCGTCGCCGATCTTCACACCGTCGATCGAGACCGCCGGCATGACAAAGGCTCCGGCGGCGGTGAAGAACGCCTCCTTCGCTCGCCTGGCCTCGTCGACGCTGAAGGGTCGTTCGTCGAGTTCGACGCCCTCCTCGGTGATCAGCGCCATCAGGGCGGTGCGGGTGATCCCCTTCAGGATGTTGGCCTGGGTGTCGCGTGTGCGCAGCTTGCCGTCCTCATCGACGATCCAGGCGTTGGTCGACGAGCCCTCGGTGACCAGACCCATCTCGTCGACCATCCAGGCCTCATAGGCGCCTCGCTCGCGGGCTTCCTGCTTGGCCAGGACGTTGGGCAAAAGGCCAACGGTCTTGATGTCGCAACGGCCCCAGCGGATGTCGGGCGTGGTGATGACGGCGACGCCCTTGGCGGCGGTGGCCTCGCTCTTCGCAGCGCTGATCGATCTGGCGGTGACAATGACGCTGGGCGGCGTGCCCTCGGCCGGGAACGGATGGTCGCGCCGGGCCGTGCCTCGGGTGACCTGCAGATAGACGATGCCGTTGCGCACCCGGTTTCGCCGGATGGTCTCCTTCAGCACCTGCGTCAGAGACTCCCGCGTCATCGGGATGGCGATGCGCAATTCGCTCAGGCTGCGGTGCAGTCGCGTCATATGGCCGTCGAAATCGGCCATGCGGCCGTCGAACACCGACCAGACCTCATAGACCCCGTCGGCGAACTGGAAGCCGCGGTCCTCGACATGGACAGTGGCCTGGCCGTGCGGCTGGTAGGCTCCATTGACGTAGGCGACGCGGCTCATTCCTCGACCGGCTCCTCGATCTCCTCGCCGCCGCGCGACGGCGACACGCCAAGCGACTTCAGCTTCCTGTGCAGGGCTGAGCGCTCCATGCCGATGAAGGCCGCCGTGCGCGAGATGTTGCCGCCGAAGCGCATGATCTGGGCGGCCAGATATTCGCGCTCGAACACCTCGCGGGCCTCGCGCAGCGGCAGCGCGATGATGCGTTCCGCGCCCAGGGTGCCGGTCGAGTTGGCGTTGGTCGCCTCCTGCGGCAGGGCGTCGGCGCCGATCGGCTCATTGACGTCGCCGGTGGCCAGGATCAGCAGCCGCTCGACGTTGTTGCGCAACTGGCGGACGTTGCCCGGCCACGGATGGACCTGCAGCACCGCGATGGCGTCGTCGCCCAGCCGGCGTTTGGCCAGTCCCTGCGACGTCGCCAGCGACTCCATGAAATAGTCGACCAGTTCCTGGATGTCCTCACGGCGCTCGGACAGGGCCGGCACACGGATCGGCACCACGTTCAGCCGGTGGAACAGGTCCTCGCGGAACCGGCCTTCGGCGATCTCGACCTTGAGGTCGCGCGAGGTCGAGGTGACCACGCGGACATCGACCTGCACGTCCTGCTCGCCGCCGACGCGGCGGAAGCGCTGCTCGACAAGAACGCGCAGAATACGGCTCTGGCTTTCGCGCGGCATGTCGCCGACGTCGTCCAGATACAGGGTGCCGTTATGGGCGCGCTCGAAGACGCCGATCTTGCGCGGCCGGCCGTCGTGGCCCTCTTCGCCGAACAGTTCGAGGTCCAGCCGTTCGGGCGTCATGCCGGCGGCGGCGATGGCGACGAATTCGCCGCGCGACCGGGTGCTGGCCTCGTGGATCTGGCGGGCCACCATTTCCTTGCCCGATCCGGGCGGGCCCGAGATCAGCACGCGGCTGTTGGCCGGAGCCACCTTGACGATCGTGCTGCGCAGGGTCTGGGCGGCGGCGGACCGGCCGATGAAGCCTGTGGGCGCGGCCACCTGGGCCCGCAGGCGGCGGTTCTCGCGTTTCAGCGATGTCGCCTCCAGCGCCCGCTGAACAACGACCACCAACCGGTCGGACTTGAAGGGTTTTTCGATGAAGTCGTAGGCCCCGCGCTGCAACGCCGTGACCGCAGTCTCGATATTGCCGTGACCTGAGATCATGACGACCGGCAGGTCGGGATCCAGCTCCTTGATGAGATCCAGCAGCTCGAGGCCGTCGAGGCCTCCGCCCTGCATCCAGATATCCAACAGCGCCAGTGACGGCTTGCGCGCCCGGATGGCGGCCAGGGCCTCGTCGGAATTGGAGGCTGTGCGAACGGCGTGGCCTTCGTCCTCGAGCAGGCCTGACACCAGCTCGCGGATGTCCGCCTCGTCGTCGACGACCAGAATGTCGGCTCCCGTGGATCGCATGACGCCTCGCTTAACGCTCCGCCGGAACGGGCGGGGTCCGGGACGCGGTCGCGTCCTTCGCCCCGGCCGCGCCGGTCGATTGCTTCTGGGATTTGAGGGGGAAGATCAGGCACACGCGGGCGCCGGCCAGGGTCTCGGCGTCGGCCAGCTTCAGCTCGCCGCCGTGTTCCTCGCAGATGCGCTTGACGATGGCCAGGCCGAGGCCCGTGCCCTTCTCGCGCGTGGTCACATAGGGCTCGGTCAGGCGGTCGCGGTCCTTCGCCGGCAGGCCCATGCCGTCGTCCTCGATGACGAAGACGGCCATGCCGTCCTCCACCGACAGACTGGCCGAGACGCCCGACCGCCTGCCGTCGTCGGGCCGCGGCGCGATCGCCCGTCGCGCGGCCACGGCTTCGCCCGCGTTCTTGAGGATGTTGGCCAGGGCCTGGCCTACCATGCGGCCGTCGGCGTGCATGGTGACCGTGGGCAGGGGCTCGATCAGATCCACGCCGATGTCCGGCGCCGCCACACGCTGGGCGAAGGCCGCTTCGCGCAGCAGCTCGGCCGGGTTCTCGGCGGTGAAGCGCGGCGTCGGCATCCGGGCGAAGGACGAGAACTCATCCACCATCCGGCCGATATCGCCGACCTGGCGGATGATGGTCTCGGTACAGCGATCGAACACCTCGACGTCATCCATGACCTGGCCGCGATAGCGACGGCGAAGACGCTCGGCGGACAGCTGGATCGGCGTCAGGGGGTTCTTGATCTCGTGGGCGATGCGACGGGCGACATCGCGCCAGGCGGCGTTGCGCTGGGCCGTGACCAGCCGGGTGATGTCGTCAAAGGTCAGCACCATCTCGCCGCCCAGTCCGCCCTCGATGCGCACACGCAGGCGCCGGGTCTCGCCGTCACGGCTGACGTCGATGTCTTCCTCGATATGCGCCTCGGCACGTCCCACCAGTTCGCTGAGTTCCGGCGACACCTCGCCCAGCGGCCGGCCGATCACGTCGCGCTCGCGGATGGCCAACAGTTCGGCGGCGCTGTCATTGATGGCCGAGACGCGACCTTGCCGGTCCAGCCCGATGACCCCGGCGGACACGCCCGACAGCACGGTCTCGATAAACCGACTGCGCCCCTGCGCCTCGTCGCTGGCGGCCTTGAGCGCCGTCTGCTGGGCCTGCAAATCCCCCGTCATGCGATTGAAGGCGGCCGACAGGGTTTTGATCTCACCAGGCCCGTCCTCGGCGTCCACCCGGGCCGACAGATCTCCGGCGGCCACCTGGTCCGCCGCCACCACCAGCCGTCCGATCGGCCCGGATATGGCGCTGGCGGCCGACATCCCCAACCAGACCGCGCCGACCAGCACCAGCAGGGCGGTCTCGAGATAACTGAGGGCAAAGGCCGTCTGGATGCGGGCCCGGCTTTCCTTGGCCTCGCGATAGCTCTGGATAGAGTCGTCGGCGTTTCGCAGTTTCGCAACCAGTCCCGGCGCAAGCGGACGAACGACGTACAGATAGGCGTCGCCATAATCCGGCAGCGGAATCACCGCGCGGACCACGTCGGGGTTCTCGGTGACCTGAACCGGGCTTTCCTTACCGGCGGCGGCGATCTCGAAAGCTTCGCGGGGCGGCGCGATATAGACCGGCGCGCCGGCCAGTTCACCGCTGGCCAGGACGTCGCCGTCGCTGTCGAGGATGTAGATGGCGGGATAGCCGAACAGATCGGCGATACTGCTCAGCGCCCTGGAGAATTGGATGCGATTGTCGAACAGCGGACGGACGCCCCCCAGTTCGTTGGCGATGGTGCCCACGTCGTGGTCCAGCCGGCCGCCGACGTCGGTGATATAGGCGCGGCCGATGGTGGCGCTGTTCGTGACCGCGCCCTGCACGTTATCGCTGAACCACTGGTCGACGCCGCGATTGACCAGAACGCCGAACACCAGGGCGATCAGGATGGCTGGAACCACGGCCACGGCCGAGAACAGGGCCACGAACCGAAGATGCAGCTTGGCGCCCGCGTCGTTGCGGCGGCGGAACAGGGTGAGCACCCGCCGGCCCGCCACGGCGGCCAGCAGACCGATCACGATCAGATTGCCGGCGAGGATGTAGAGGACGGCCTGGCTCGCGGCGGCCCGGGCGCTCCCGTCTCCCGATCCCGCGCCCGGCGCCAACGCCACCAGCCAGATGGCGGCGCCGGTGATCAGGAAGGCGAGGACATAGGCCACCCCGAACAAGGTTCGCGTCCGCTGACCGCTCATCGCGGCGAACCACGCGCCCAGGCCGCGCGAAGCGGTGGGGACGGTCGTCGGAGAAGCGGGGAGCGTATCCGTCATGCCGCTCCAGCTTCAGCCAACTGTGACCCAAGATCAACAACGGAGTTGCCGAAATGCGTCAGAGGTCGCCAGAGCGCCACCAGTTCGCGCTCGACCTCCGCCACCGAGTCGAGCCGGCACAGCCTCGATTTCGCGGTCCGTCGCTCGACAGGATCCGGCGGCCAAGGCGCCTGTTCGATGTACCAACCCAAGTGTTTGCGGAACATCTTCAGCCCCAGCGGCAGGCCGTAGAAGGCCGCCGAGGCGCGCAGATGCTCGAGTACGATCGCCAGCCGTTCCTCCCGGTCCGGCTCGTCCAGAGCCACGGCGCCCGCGAGCGCCCGCTCCAGATGGGCCGCCAGCCAAGGTCGGCCATAGACGCCCCGGCCCAGCATCAGGGCGTCGGCCCCCGACTGCGCCAGCGCCGTCCGGGCGTCGTCGATGGTGATGATGTCGCCGTTGACGATCACGGGGATGCCGACCGCCGCCTTGACCTCGCCGACGGCGGCCCAGTCGGCCACGCCGGTGTAGAACTGCTTGCGGGTTCGACCGTGAACGGTGACGGCCTTGATCCCGAGAACCTCGGCCCGGCGCGCCAGTTCGGCGGCGTTGCGGCAGTCGTCGTCCCAACCGAGGCGCATCTTGACGGTGACCGGCCGCGCGGTGGCGTTCACCGCCGCTTCCATCAACCGGCAGGCCAGGTCGGGCGTCCGCATCAGGGCCGAACCGCAGGCCGCGCCCGTCACCTCCTTGGCGGGACAACCGAAATTCAGGTCGATGATGTCGGCGCCAGCCTGCTCGGCCATGCGCGCGCCCTCGGCCATGGCCGCCGGATCGCGACCGACCAGCTGGATCACCGTCAGCGGCAGGCCCTCGCCCACGGCGGCGCGCCGCACCACGTCGGGGCGTCCGCGCGCCAGCTCGGCCGAAGCCACCATCTCGGTCGCGACATAGGCCGCGCCCAGACGCGCCGCGAGCAGGCGGAACGGCAGGTCGGTGATCCCGGTCATGGGCGCCATCAGCACCCGTCCGGGCACCGTCACGTCGCCAATCTGAAGGCTTGCGCTCATCGGCCCCTTACCGCCGCTCGATCCGCCCTCGTCAAGTGGAACCACGGCGATTAGAAGGCCGGGGATGTCCAGCGCCCTTCCCGCCTTCGCCGCCATCGTGGTCGCCGCCGGTTCCGGCTCGCGCTCCGGCGGGGCCAAACAGTGGCGCTCGCTGGGCGGCCGACCCGTCGTGCGCTGGTCGGTCGAGGCCCTGGTCGGGGCCGGCGCAGAGGACATGGTGGTCGTGGTCGCGCCCGGTGCGGAGGCTGAGGCGGAGGCCGTGCTCGACGGCCTGACGGGCTGGCGGCTGGCTGTCGGCGGCCTGACAAGAGCGGAATCGGTGCGAAACGGCCTGGCCGCGCTCGGTGGGCCCGACGACCGCCCGGTGCTGGTTCATGACGCCGCGCGGCCCCTGCTGTCGGCGGCGGTGATCGCACGGGTTCTGACCGGGGTGGAGGGAGCCGACGGCGCCCTGCCCGTCCTGGCCGTGGCCGACAGCCTGCGACGGGGCCTGGGCGGCGTCATGGGCGAGCCGGTCGAGCGGGACGGTCTGTGGCGGGCCCAGACGCCGCAGGGATTCCGCTATCGCACGCTGGTGGACGCCTGCGCCGCCTGGCCGGCCGGCGAAGCCGCCACCGACGAGGCGACGGTGGTCCAGCGCGCCGGCGGGCATGTCGTGCTCGTCGAGGGCGATCCCCGCCTGATGAAACTGACCTTCCCCGAGGATTTCGCCATGGCCGAGGCCCTGATCCAACGTCAGACCCGGGTCGGTCAGGGCTTCGACGCCCATCGCTGGGGTCCAGGCGCTTCCGTCTGGCTGTGCGGCGTGGAAATTCCCCACGACCAGACCCTGATCGGCCATTCCGACGCCGACGCCGGTCTGCACGCCCTGACCGACGCCATTCTCGGCGCCATGGGCGACGGGGACATCGGCGACCATTTCCCGCCGACCGATCCGCGGTGGAAGAGCGTCTCGTCCGATCGTTTCGTCACCCACGCGGTCGAGCGGTTGCGCGCGCGGGGCGGCCGGCTGGTCAATATCGACGTCACCTTGATCTGCGAGCAGCCCAAGGTGAAACCGCATCGTCAGGCCATGCGAGAACGGCTGGCGACCCTGCTCGGCCTGCCGCTGGACGCCGTCAGCGTCAAGGCGACCACGACCGAGGCCATGGGTTTCACCGGTCGCGGCGAGGGCCTCGCGGCCCAGGCCGTGGCGACGATCGACCTGCCTTCAGCCTAGTCGGTTGCGTTCGTCAGATTGCGCCACAGCGACCCGAACAGATTGACGTAGTCGTCCGTCCACGGCCGGACCCTGGTGGGCCGCGGCGTACGCCAGCGCGCGTCCGCCTCGAAGTCCGCCAGCCCCGCTTCCGTCGGCGATACGATCAGCGCCTCGGTCGAGGCGTCCGCCATGGCCGGGCTCTTCGGGTCCTGGAGATAGATCTGGTGCAGGCTCGGCTTGCCCAGGGCGGCCGCGGCGGCGATGGCCGGGCGGGTGATGTCCAGGTTGCGGTTCGACAGGTGCAGCAACACCACGCCGTTCGGCTTGAGCAGCTTCAGATAGCCGGCGATGGCCTCGGCCGTCAGCAGGTGGGTCGGCACGGCGTCCGACGAGAAGGCGTCGATGATCAGCAGGTCGAACGACCCCGCCGGCTGCTTCTCCAGCGTCAGTCGCGCATCGCCCA
>JBBRFV010000064.1:0-9504 GCA_038241335.1 Caulobacterales bacterium
CCATCCTCTGTCGGATGATGAGGAAGGATGCGCAGGCCGTTCCGGGCGCGGATGACACCGGCCTCAAGGGATATCGCGGCGACCTCGAAAGCCGGTTCGCCGTCGGGCTGTCTCGCGACACCGAAAACCTCGAACGGACCGGCGAAGTCCAGCACCTCGACATGGTCGAAGATCAGGATCGCGACCCGACGTCTTCGGCGCTCCGACCAAGCGGCGGGATCGCCGAGCATGCTAATGTATCCCGGCCGGGGCGTCGTATTCCAGCCCGAGAACCGCAAAGCGGCGCGCGGCGGCGCCGTAACGCTCGCCCATCCGGTCGATGGCCTCGTCCATCTGGACGACGGTCGATCCCTGTTCGGCCGGAATGACAAAGCGACCCGCGCGCGGACGGGAAGCGGGCAGGATGACGAGGCCGTGCTGCGAAACGACTTCCCCCTGGTCGGCATGGGTCATCACCACGCGTGAACGGTAGCTGCGGCCCCAGACGTCGCTCTGCAACGCCAGAGAGACTTCGTTCTGACCATCGACGACGGGAAGTTCGATCGTCTCGTGGGTCCAGAAGGCGAGCACGGTCGCAACGGCTCGCACAAAGTCAGCCCGCCCGAGATGAAAATCCGCGGTGCGATGGTGGGGGCTCCAGCTCGCCACGCCCAATCGGCGGGCCGTCGCATTGGCGACGTCCCGGCCACCGATCGCCTCGACCAACCCGAGGGACATCGGAATCGCGGCGGTCACGCCCGTGGTGGAGATGATGGGACCATCCTGGACATACCGGCGATCCCGCACCCAGGTCGTGGCTGGATAGGCTTTTTCGAGTTCGTTCAGCGCGCTCCAGTGGGTCGTCGCTCTTCGACCGTCCAGCAGACCGGCATGAGCCAGCACCCGGGCGCCTTCGCAAACCGAGACGATCACCGCGCCCCGGTCGGCCTGGGAACGGATCCACGCCGCCAGAACGGGATCGTTGGGGTTCTTCTGCGCAGGCACGACGACGATATCCGCGCCTGCGGGCTCGGCGAGGTCGAACTGGTTCACGGTCTGGTCCGCGCGGATACGCATCGCCCGCAGCAACTGCACGGGACCCTCTTCGATCGACAGGCTTCGCACATCCGCGACCCCGGAATCCCTCAGCACGCCGTAGGGAATGACAAAGTCGGTCGTCTCGGCGCCGAGGTTTTCGGCGACGACCACGATCAAGGGCCGGGTCCTGCCGGCCTTCGGGCGAGGCAGGGTGAAGGTCGCGTCGAGCGAACTCGCGGACGTCGCCCGTTCCGATTGAGCCCGGGCCGGCGCGGAGACGACGAGAGGCGAAGCGAAAACGACGAGGGTTGCGGCCAATACGAGGGACTTCATGGGACATTCCTGTGGCTGAGCGGCGCATCGGGCCGACCTTCCCCGTCTGTCTAGGCGCCCGGATGGAGTGCCGAAATGTCATTTGGGTCGCGAATTTCGCCAGCCTGGCGTTGGCGTATGCGGTCGCGGCCCGGGCCGCCACGCCTGATCAGACAACAGAAAAGGGGCGGCTCGAGAAGCCGCCCCCTTCCAGGCCAGGGTCGATGGAGCATCGACCTTCAGCAATGACCGCCGGCGTTGCAGCGGCAGTCGGCGCCGCATTTGCAGTCGGGGCCGCAGGCGCATTGGGCGCCGGTCGGATCGCACGGTCCGACCTTCGTGGCTTGGTCGGCGGCTTGGGCGTTCACTTGGGTTTGCTCGGTGACAGGCATCAAAACCTCCTCGGGTTTTCGGTTGACGATGAAACGTTTGTAGCGGGCCGCCCCAAACGTCGAAATGTCATTGAGGTCGCGAATCTCGCCAAAAATATCTGCTACGTCGAGCAGATCAGCCAGGAACCGTTGACGGGTGAGCGAGGCGCGACAGCCACGCCCTGCCCCGTCCCGGACCCGGCTGCGCCGGCCGCGGAATGGAGACAAGTCGGGGCCAGACGAACAGCACCGCCACACCGCCGGCCATGGGTCGACGGAGGGCTGCCGGGAAACCCCGGATCGGGTTTCCCGCTAACGGATCGTCGGGCGATGACGAACCGCTCCGATGCAGGCGCCTCCGTTCTGTCTGGTGCTCGACAGAACATTTTCAGTCGGATGGCTCTGATTGGGCTCTACCAGCTGACCTTGAGGGTGGCGCCGATCTGATTGTCCTGCAGACGTTCGCTGAACAGGCCGCGATAGCCTGTGGAGAGGGTCACATTGTCCGTGGCCCGCCAGTCGACGCCGAACTCGACCGAACCGGCGAGCGGCGGGGTTTCGGCGCCTTCGATCGTGAAGCTTCCGAAGCCCGTGGGCGCGCCGGTGAAACGCATGTCGGCTGTGGCCGCGCGATCGCCTGTGGTGGCCAAGGCCGCCAGTCCGCCGAACACTCGCACCCGCTGCCCGTTGACGTGATAGCCCTGCGACAGACGCACGCCGGCTTGGGCGGTCTGCCAATCGCGGGCGATCCCCGAGACCTGAAGCGACAGGCCTCCGACGCCGGTTTCCGTATAGCCGTCGACCTTGGCCTCGGCCGCCGAACCGATCACGCCGACCGCCACCGTTCCCTCATCGGAGAAGTGGAAGCGGCGCGACACACTGGCCGAAATCATCTGGCCTTCGGCGTGGGTGTTGCCGATCGCCTGTCCGCTGAACGCCCCGACGGTCACCTGACGGCGGCTGTCCAGATCGCCGCCATAGACGGCGCCGATCACATCGGCCGCCCATGCGCCGTCGTCGAAGCGGAGGTAGGCGGCGCCATGCGAGAGATCGGCCTCATAGTGAGAGACCCGGCTGTCGACATCGCCTTCCATCCGGGTGACGCCGCCGGCGCCGCCCAGGATGAAGTCACCGTGAGTCACGCCGTAGCCGCCTGCGAACCCGTTCAGGCGGGTGTCGACCGTGGCCTGGCCCGCGATCTTGCCGTCCAGCGACTGATCGCCCGCGTAGACCGAGACCCAGCCGCCCGCGGTCGATCCGGACGCGGCCGGATCGAAGCTGCTCAGAACCGCGCCCAGACGGGCCGCGGCGGTGTCGCCGCCGGCCAACGCCGAACCACCCACGAAATTCATCGCTTCGGGGCGCTGGTCATCGCCACTCGGCCCGGTCTGACCGCGCACGGCGGTCAGGAAGCTGTCATTGGCGTTGAACACAGACGTGGTCATGTCGGCCAGCGGTTCGCCGCTGATGCTGTCAAAGGCGGCGAGACGGTCGGCCGCGTTCAATCCCGCCAGCGTGGCGAGTGTGGCGGCGAAGTCGTCGGAGGCCGCGAGCTGGCCGCCCGAAAGCGCCTGACCCACGCCGCGCTGGTTTTCGGTCCCGGCGGCGCCCGGATCGAAATTGGTCAGCTCACGCAGTTCCAGCACTGCGCTGTTGGGCGCGAGATCGTAGCGGATCCGCCAGAACAGGCCGTCCTGCGCCGCTGCGGTGAAGTTGGCGCCGTTGGCGAAGGTTCCCACCAGATTGTTGGCCTGCAGGAACAGATAGCGGGTCGAGAAGTCGAAGTTGGACGCCGGCCCCTGGAAGGTCGGGGCCAGCAGGCCGCCGGTCAGGGTCGCGGCGCCGTTGATCCGCAGCTGGTCGATCAGGCTGCCGCCCGACTTGCCCAGCACGTCGATGGCCAGGGTTCCGCCGTTGAGCGTCAGGCTTCCCGAGGCGAAGCCCCCGATGCCGTTCTGGATTCCGGCCAGGCCCGGCGAAATGACGGCGCCGTTCGAGGCCGTCAGGGCCCCGCCGATCGTGCCGGCCCCGGTCATGCTGCCGCCCGAGAGCGCCACACCGCCGGTGGTCGTGCCGAGGAATCGCAGTTCGCCGCCGGTGTTTCCGATCGTGCCGATCGTGTGGTCGCCCATCAGGGTGAACTGGCCCCCGGTGTGGACCATGGAGCCTGCGCCCGACAGACGTCCGCCGAAGCCGGAGTCGGTCCCGCCGAAGGTGAGGCGGCCCGCGCCGACGTTGACGTCGCCGGCGCCGAACAGGGCTCCGATACGCTCGTTGAAGCCGTTGAGGTTGAGGGTCGCCCCCGTGGCCACGGAAACCGTCGCCGTATCCGACAGCCGCTCCGAGGCCCCCAGCCGCAGTGAGCCCGCATTGATGGAAACCTGAGACACCGCCGCCGCGCCGTTCAGGGTCGAGACACCGCCGAGCGTGAACAGGGTTCCGGCGCCCAGGTTGGCGTTCACCGTGGCGCCGTTGAGCTGGTATTGGGCCGCGGTCAGCGTCCCCGTGCCGTTCAGCGCACCGTTGAGCAGGGCCAGTCCCACCGTGTCGGTGAAGGCGCCCAGGTTCAGGATCGCACCAGAGGCCAAGGACACTGTGGCGGTGTCGGCCAGACGGTTCGACGCGCCCAGGGTCAGCGTGCCGGCCTGCACCACCACATTGGCCGCCCCGCTCGTTCCCGTCAGCGTCGAGACGCCGCCGACGTTGAACAGATTGCCGGCGCCGAGGTTGGCGTTGATGGCGGCGCCGTTGAGGTCGTACTCGCCCGCCGTCAGCGTGCCCGTACCGGCCAGCGTGCCGTTCAGCAGCGCCAGACCGACCGTGTCGTTGAAGGCGCCCAGGTTCAGCGTCGCACCGGATGCGACCGAGACCGTGGCCGTGTCGGCCAGGCGGTTGGAAGCCCCGAGGCTCAATGTGCCCGCGTTGACGTTGACACCCGTCGCGCCGCTGATCCCGTTCAGCGTCGATACGCCGCCCAGGTTGAACAGTGTGCCCACACCGAGGTTGGCGTTCACCAAGGCTCCGGTCAGCTGATACTGGCCGGCCGTCAGCGTGCCCGTACCGGCCAGCGTGCCGTTCAGCAGCGCCAGACCGACCGTGTCGTTGTAAGACTGCAGGTTCAGCGTTGCGCCGGAAGACACCGACACGGTCGCCGTATCGGCGAGACGGTTCGAGGCACCCAGAGTCAGCGTGCCAGCCTGAGCCGACACGAGGCCAGCCCCGCTCACGCCATTCAGCGTCGAGACGCCGCCGACGTTGAACAGGTTGCCCGCCCCGAGGTTTGCGTTGATGGTCGCGCCGTTGAGGTCGTACTCGCCGGCCGTCAGCGTGCCCGTGCCCGCCAGCGTGCCGTTCAGCAGCGCCAAACCGACCGTGTCGTCGTACGACTGCAGGTCCAGCGTTGCGCCGGAAGCTACCGAGACCGTGGCCGTATCGGCCAGACGGTTGGACGCACCCAGGCCCAGCGTTCCGCCGATGACGTTGACGCCCGCGGCTCCAGTGGCCCCGTTCAGCGTCGAGACGCCCGACAGCTGGAACAGGGTTCCGGCGCCCAGGTTGGCGTTCACGGTCGCGCCGTTCAGCTGATACTGCCCCGCCGTCAGTGTACCCGTGCCGTTCAGAATGCCGCTGATGAAGGCGTTGGCTATGGTCTCGTTGAAGCCCTGCAGACTGACCACGCCCGTGGAGGCGATCGACAGATCGGATCCGTCCGCCAGCACGCCCGAGGCGCCAAGGACCAGCCCGCCGTTCACGATCGTCGTACCGGTATAGGTGTTGGCGCCCGACAGGGTCAGCGCGTTCGCCGCGCCGACGGTCAAGCCGCCGGAACCGCTGATGACGCCTGAATAACTCGTCGTCTGGGCACCCGCCAGCGTCAACCGGTTGGCCCCAAGGCCGACAAAGCCCGAGCCAGCCAGGGAACCGATGGTCTCGTCGTTCAGCAGCGCCAGCGTAGCACCATTGGCGATGCTCACGCCCGCCGCATCATGGATCGCCGAGCCGCCGGAGATGGCCAACGTGCCCGCGTTCACGGCCCAGGCCGCGGTCGAGCCGTCCACGCCGGTCAGGGTCCAGGTCCCCGTGCCGTTCTTGGCCCGGCTCTCGAAGTTGAGAATGTTCCCGATGTTCAGCGAACTTGATCCACCGCCGTCGACTACAAACGCGTCAACGCCCGCGCCGCCATCGATCTGACCGCTCACGCTTGCGCCAGTCATGTAGGTGACCAGATCGGCGTCGTCGCCTGTATTGACCGAACCGGTCACCGCGCCCGCCAGCGTCAACGTATCCGCGCCTGCGCCTGTGAGGACGGAGCCGTTTGTCGTCGAGCCCGCCTGCAGGTCAACCACGTCGGCGAACCCACCGAGGGTGATGGCCGTGCCGCCCGTACCGGTGATCGAACCCGAGCTGGTCAGGTTCAGAGCCTGGGTGGAGCCCAATGCGTACACCCCAGTCGCGCCTGAGATCGTGCCTGTGTTGCCCAGGCTGCCGCCCGTGATGAACAGGACGCCGTTGCTGACGCCCTGGATCGAGCCCGCGTTGGTGATCGTGGTGAGGCCAAGACCGGCGACAACGCCGTTGCCGCCCACGGTGTTGATCACGCCGCCCGCGCGGTTGATCAGGGCGCCGCCGTCGTTCAGCGTCAGGCCCGACAGCGTGCCGCCGCTGATCGTCCCGCTGTTGTCGGCCGAGACGTTTGCCCCCGAAAGGAAGATGCCGCGCAAGGCGCCCGAGATCGTGCCGCCGGCCGCGTTGACGACCGACGAGCCGATCGCATTGATCCCCTCGCCACTGTTGGAACGGATGGTTCCACCGGCCAGATTGGTGACCGTGCCGGCCCCGTTGAGCCGGACGCCGCTGTTGGAGCCGCCGTTGCCAGTGATCGTACCCGAGTTGGTGATCGAAGCGCCGGCGACCTGGGCGAAGACGCCATTGGAGGCGCTGGCGTTGACCGAACCGGTGATCGCCAAGGCGCTCGCATCGAGGACCCGAACGCCATTGGCGTTGGTCAGGGCGCCGGAGAACGTCAGGGTCTGGCCGGCATTGAGGCCGGAGACATTCACCGTGCCGGCGCCGCTCACGTTCTTCGCGAACGTGCCGGACGTCGGCTGCAAGAGATGGAGCAGGCCGTTGTCGACAACGCTGGAACCCGAGATCGTGCCCGTCGTGCCCTGAAGCGTGGCGCCGGCATTGATCGTGGTCGAGCCCGTCCACAGGTTCGCCGTGTTGGTCAGAACGATCCGCCCGGGACCGTCGATGACCAGCGGCTGGCTGGCGTCAACGCCCGCGCCCGAGCCTTGCGTTATCGAGCCGGAGAGCGTCGCCGTGATGCCGGTTTCCGCGCGCAGGGTCGAAGGATCGGCGCTGGCCGGGCTCTGGACTTCAAGCAGGATGTTGTTGGCGTAGGTTCCCGTCGCACCATAGATCAGCGTCGGGTCGATCAGGTGGATGGTTCCGGTCCCGAAGGCGCCAACAGCGCCCGCGCGCAAGGCACTGCCGTTCACATAGATGTCGCCGCTGAAACCGTTGTTCGCCGTCAGCAGGTTGAGGGTTCCCGCACCGCCCACCATCAGGTTTCCATTGCCCGAAAGCCCGCCGGCGATGCCGAACGTCGTGCCTGCGCCGACATCGATGCGGCCCGGTTGTCCATAGAAATTGGTCGTGTAATAGCTGCGGCTCGAGGTGAAGCTGGCCGTAGTCTGCAAGGTGCCGCCGAGCAGGCCGACGCTGCCCGTCGCGCCGCCCATATTGGCGGCCGAGGAAACCGAAACCGTGCCCGAGTTGACGAAGAAGTCCTGAAGACCGGTGTTGATCCCGGTCAGGGTCACCGTTCCCGTGCCGTTGAAGCGCGCGATCTCGAAATTGGTGATCGAGCCGCCGCGGGTGCTGTCGCCCGAGCTTTCGAAATTCACCGCGTCGCTCGTGCCGGCACCGCCGTCCAGGGTGAAGTTCCCGGTCGCGCTGGTGTACAGGTTGATGTTGTCGACGCCCGCGCCGCCTGTGTAGGCGCCGTTCAGCGCGCCGCGCAGATAGGTCTGGACGGCACCCGTGGCGGCGGAGGCGTTGATGGCGCCGGTGATCGTGGAACCGGCCTGCAGATCGATTGTCGTATTGCCGGCTCCGCTCAGCAAGATCGAGCCGATCCCTCCCATGATCAGACCTCCCGACTGGTTGGTGATCGACGTGGAGGCCGATGTGTTGACCTGGACCCCATAGCCCTCGCCAGCAGATGAACCGCCAGTAATGGTGCCGGAATTCGTGACTGAGCCACCGCTCGCGATGCGGATGCCGGAATATGAAACGGAACTGATCGCCCCAGTATTGGTCAGGTTCAGAGCGCCGCCGGCGTAAATGGCGTCGTTCGCTCCACCGGTGATGGAACCGGCATTGGTGACAGTCGTAGAGCCGGAGACGAGGCGGAGGCCGAGATCAAAGCCTGCGATCAGCCCGGTGGCGTTGTTGAAAATTGTCCCGCCATTGACGAGGTTGATCGCTGCTCCGCCACCAGTGGTCTGACGGATCGTGCCGGAGTTTGTCAGGGTAAGGACGTTTGACGAAACGATGCCGTATCCCGCGCCGGTGATCGAACCGCCCGACTGGTTGGTGATCGTCCCGCCCCCGCCCGACAGGTTCAGGCCGACGGCCCCGCTGATCGAGCCGGCGTTGGTGATCGCGGCGTTCGCGCCGGTCGAGCGGACGCCGGAGCCGGTCGCGCCGCCCGTGATCAATCCGCCGGTTTGGTTGACGAGGGTCAAGGTCCCGCTGGAGTCGATACCGCTGCCAGCGCTGTTCACGCTGGAAATCGTCCCGGCGCTTGTGACGTTCATCACGCCGCCGCCGGTAATGCCGTTGAAGGCCCCCCGGATCAGGCCGCCGGAGAAGTTGTTGACCGTCAGGGCCCCGGCGCTGTTCTCGATGCCGTTGTACAGGTTGCCGATCACATTGCCGTAGTTGTTGACGACGAGGGTGTCGGAGCCACCCTGATGGCGGATGCCGGCGTTGCTGCCCTGGATAAGCGAGCCCGCGCCGGTGTCGGACGCCGAGCCGTTGTTGATCGTCGTCGTACCCGAGGCCGTCGCGATATAGACGGAAGCGCCGATGGCGCCGTCGCCGCCGGTGCCGACGTTGGTGATCGAGCCGAGGTTGTTCAGAGTCGAGCCGACGCCCGAGACGTTGACGCCCAGGAACTGACCCGAGTTCAGCACGCCGCCGTCCGCGACCGAGAAGGTCGAGCCGGGCCCCGTCAGCCGCACGCCCGACGCCGACGATGTCATCGATCCGGCGAGAGTCAGGTTGCCGCCCGCAACTGTCCAGCTGCGACCCGTAACAGTTCCGGTCAGCGTCAGGGAGCCAGCTTGATGGCTGTAGGATTCAAATCCGGTCAGGTTGGCCTGATTGATCGAGGCACTACCGGTCAGGCTCGAGGTAAAGCTGTCCGTCCCGGCGCCCCCATCGATCAGACCGCTGAACGTACCGCCCTGATACAGGAAGCTGTCATTGCCCGCGCCCAGGCTGGCGCTGGTCATCGACCCGGTCGAGGCAAGGGTAATGTTGTCGATGCCCGAGCCGGTCGCGGCGTTGTACGCCCCGTTGAGGGCGCCGGCGACCGTCACCGTGTGCGTCCCGCCCGCGTTGGACAGGATCTTACCGGTGGTGGTCGATCCGGCCTGCAGGTTGATGACAGTGTTGCCCGCGCCGTTCAGCAGGATCGCACCCGCGCCACCGTTGATCAGGCCGCCCGACTGGTTGGTGATCGTCAACGTGCCGCTGGAGGCGGTGTTCTGGACGCCGTAGCCGAAGCTTCCGT
>JBBRFV010000065.1:0-9396 GCA_038241335.1 Caulobacterales bacterium
GGCGCGGACGCTGCCGGGGCTCAGAACGGTGTCGGCGTCCAGCTGCGCCAAGCCCGCGCTGGGCGAGGCGTCGAACAGGCGGGCGACGTGGGCGGCGGGATGGATCCGTTCCAGATCGGTCACCGCGGCCTGGGTCGCGGCGCGGCGGTCGAGATCCAGGGCCGCGTCGTCCAGCGCGTCGAGCACCGCCTGTAGTCGCGCCGGCCGCTCGGGATGGCCGACGCCGGGACGGTGCTCCAGCATGTCGGGGTGGGTGAAGAAGGCGACGCTCATGAAGGCAGACTAGGAGGCCGGACGGGGCTTGTCGCCCCGGGAACGAGGCCCTAAGCGCGCTGCATGAGCGAAGCCGTGATCCGTACCGCCACGCCTGCTGACGCTGCGGCCCTGGCCCGGGTCGGCCGCCAGACCTTCATCGACACCTTCGTCGAGGGGTTCGGCATCCCCTACCCGGCCGACGACCTCGCCGTCTTCCTCGACGCCAGTTTCAGCGTCGAAGGGATCCGCGCCAAGCTCGGCGAGCCGGGCGCCGCCTGGTGGGTGGCCGAGCGGGACGGCGACCTGCTGGCCTTCGCCAACACCGGGCCCAACACCCTTCCCCACCCGGACGCCCGGCCCAGCCATGCCGAGCTGCGCCGGCTGTATGTGGCGAAAGACGCGCAAGGGCTGGGCCTGGGCACGGGGCTGCTGGCCGTGGCCCTGGACTGGATGGAGGCGAACACCGACGGGCCGCTGTGGATCGGCGTCTGGAGCGGCAATGTGAAGGCGCAGAAGCTGTATGCGGCCTATGGCTTCGAGACGGCTGGGGAGTACCAGTATCCGGTCGGGCGCTGGCTGGACGACGAGTTCATCCTGCGACGGGGATAGGCTATGCTGGGTTCATGACCCGCGATGAACTGCTGACCAAGCTGCGAGAACTGAAGCCTTGGCTGGAGGAGCAGGGCATCATCAACGTGCGCCTGTTCGGCAGCTATGCGCGGGATGAAGCGGGGCCGGACAGCGATGTGGACCTGCTGGTCGATATGAGCAAACCGTTAGGCTGGGATTTCTTCGGCATCGAGCGCCGGCTGGGCGAACAGCTCGGCATGAAGGTCGAGATGGGGACCGAAGACTCCATGCACCGCCTCGTCCGTCGAAATGCCGTCCGTGAGGCCGTCCTTGTCTGAGCGGGACCGGCTGCATCTTCAGGAGATGCTCGGCGCGATTGACGAACTGGCGATTCAAGTGGCCGGTCGCGACCCGGAGACGTGGATCAATGAACGGACACGGGTCGCGGCGTCTTCCATGTACTTGATCGTGCTCGGCGAGGGTGCCCAAAATCTCTCGTCCGCAATCACGGGTTTGGCTCCCGAAGTGCCATGGGCGGACATCGCGGGCCTTCGACACCGACTGGCGCACAGCTATTTCCGAGCAGACAGACGACTGATCTGGGAAGCTGCCTCAAACCATTCTCAAGCCTTGAAGTCGGTCCTTCAGCGCCTTCTGGCGTCCCTCGGTCCCGACCCCGACTGATGCTCCTGCCCTTCTTCACCGCCCTGAGAGACGCGCGCGTGCCCGTGTCGATGAAGGAATGGCTTCATCTGATGGAGGCCATGGACAAGGACGTGGCGGGTCGGCGGATCGACGACTTCTACCATCTGTCGCGGGCGGTGCTGGTCAAGGATGAGAAACACTACGACCGGTTCGATCAGGTGTTCGGCAAGGTGTTCGCCGGGATCGAGACCGTCGGGGCGGGCGAAGACCTGACCACCGCCATCCCGGAAGACTGGCTCCGTCTCCTGACCGGGAAATACCTGACCGACGAGGAGAAGGCGCAGATCGAGGCGCTCGGCGGCTTCGACAAGCTGATGGACACGCTGAAGCAGCGGCTTGAGGAACAGCAGGGCCGGCACGAGGGCGGGTCGAAATGGGTCGGCACAGGCGGGACCAGCCCGTTCGGTCATGGCGGCTACAATCCCGAAGGCGTGCGCATCGGCGGGCCGGGCAAGCACGGCCGCGCCGTCAAGGTGTGGGAAAAGCGCGAATACAGGAACCTCGACGATCAGGTCGAGCTGGGCACACGCAACATCAAGGTCGCCCTGCGCCGCCTGCGCCGCTTCGCCCGGCAGGGCGCCGCCGACGAACTGGACATGGACGCCACCATAGACGGCACGGCGCGTCAGGGCTGGCTGGACATCCATATGCGGCCCGAGCGGCGCAACACCGTCAAGGTGCTGCTGTTCCTCGACATCGGCGGCTCGATGGATAGCCATGTGAAGATGTGCGAGGAGCTATTCTCAGCCGCGAAGACCGAGTTCAAACACCTTGAATTCTGGTACTTTCACAACTGCCTCTACGAAGGCGTCTGGAAAGACAACCGCCGCCGCAACGCCGAGAAGATCCCAACGTGGGAGGTGCTGAACAAATACCCCGCCGACTGGCGCGCCATCTTCGTCGGTGACGCGACCATGAGCCCGTATGAAGTGACCATGCCCGGCGGCTCGGTCGAGCACTGGAACGAGGAGGCGGGCGCGATCTGGCTGAAGCGGGCGACGCAGCAGTGGGACCGGGTCGCCTGGCTGAACCCGACGGCCGAACGGTACTGGAGCTATTCCGCCTCGGTGGGCATGATCCGCGAGCTTGTCGACGAGCGCATGTATCCGCTCACGCTCGAGGGATTGGACCGGGCCATGCGCGCGCTCGCCAGATAGGCGTGCTAGACTGACCGCCTCGAATAGAGGGTCCGTCATGCTCGCCGCCATCTTCGCCCTGATGTTGCAACAGGCTGCCGCCGGCCAGATGGGTTGGAGCGAGGCTCCACCGTCGCCGCCCGTAACCGCAGTTGCCGCTCCGGCGACCCACAACCTGCCCGACTGGGCCCGGGCCGATCCATTCGGCTACGAGCGCTCCGAGTGCAGTCCGATGATCCGCAAGGCCGACGAGACGCAGGAAGCCTGTCAGGCCCGGGTGCGGGTCGAACTGGCCTCGGATCTGGGTGACGCCCTGCCCGCCGCGCTCAGACCCGCCGCCGCCCCGGACTCCTGCCGTCAGGAAGCGGCCGGCGACCGCTATGCCGTCCAGTGCGGCGCGCCGACGCGCAACGCGGCCCCGACCGTCGCCCTCGAAGAACAGACCTGCGAAAGCCGTCCGCAGGTCCAGCCCCGGGGCGGGGTCGCCTGGACCCAGGACTGCCGCCCGGCCAGCGGCGTACGCACCGGCCCGGACGGCCTGAGCATCCGTCTGGGCGGCAAGGACTGACGCCGGACACACGAACGCCGCCCGCAAGGATGCGGACGGCGTCCATATCGACCGAACGGTCAATCAGTTTCGGTTGTCGCCCTTCAGCGTGTCCTTGATCCCGCCGACGGCGTTCTGGATCTTGCCGCTGACCTGATCGGCCTTGCCTTCGGCCTTCAGTTTTTCGTCGCCGGTGATGTTGCCGGCGGCTTCCTTGATCTTGCCGCCCATGTTGCGGGCGGCGCCGTCGATACGATCCTGATCAGCCATGGTCTGGTCCTTCACATCCGCGCCGAGGGAGGACGGCGCTTCGGAAAGGAGAACGGACGGGCGCCGCACGATGTTCCGCGCCCGTGGAGAAAAGGATCACCGGTGAGGCGGTTGGATCGCCGCTCGTCAGGTCGCTCGATCACCGCCTCAGCCACGCCGCCACGGCCCAGGCATGCGCGTCGTGGCGCAGCTCGTTCACGGCCGTGTGCGGGTGCAGCCAGACCAGTTCATGGTCGGCCTCGACCTTGGCGGCGGGATCGATGGACAACATTTCCGCGACCCAGAAGCCGCCGGTGTTGTTGATCGGCACGCCGTCGCTCTTGCGGAAATACTGGGCGGCCTCGGCGATGCGGGCGAAGGGGCGGACGGCCATGCCCGTCTCCTCGACGAACTCGCGGACCAGCGCCTGTTCCTCGCTCTCGTCGCCGTCCACGGCTCCGCCCGGCAGGTCGTAATAGGAGCCTTCGCCCCGGTCGACGCGAACGCAGGCCAGCTTGCCGTCATGGAAGACCAGGCCGAAGGCGGTGGGGCGCAGGGAGTAGTCGAGCCCCGGTTGCCGGGTTCCGAACTGCAGGGCGGTGGCCATGGTCAGAGGTCGAAGGCCAGGCGGGCGCGGACGCCCTTGTGCGCGCCATCGAACTCGACCGCCGAACGCAGGCCGGACGCCATGGCCGAAATGATCTTGCCGCCCAGGCCTGTGCCCTTGATCGCGCCGTCGCCCATGCCCGGTCCGTCGTCCTCGACGGTCAGCAAAGCCCGTCCCTCGCGATCGGAGGCCAGGCTGACGCGGATTTCGCCGCCCTGCCCGGGTTCGTAGGCGTATTTCACCGCGTTGGTGACGAGTTCGGTGACCACCACGCCCAGGGATACGGCCTGATCGGTCGAGACGCGCATCGGCTGAACGCTGAGGCTGATCCGGGGCGACACGGACGCAGAGCCCAGCGACTTGCCCAGTTCGTCGATCAAACCTTCGAGATATTCGTCCATGGCCACCGAGGACATGTCGCCCGAGGTGTAGAGCCGGCGGTGGACGTGGGCCACCGCCTCGATGCGGGCCTGGGATTCCTTGAGCGCGGCGCGGGCGCCCTTGTCGCTCAGGTGGCGCATCTGCAGCGACATGAAACTGGACACCAGCTGCAGCGAATTGCCGACCCGGTGGTTGACCTCGCGCAGCATGGCCTCGGCGCGATCGCGGGCCAGACGGACCATCTCCTGGGCTTCGTCATTCTCGCGCTGCAGGCGGCGACGGGCGATCGCGGCCTCCAGCGCGTTGCGCAGCAGGGCGGTGAAGTCCTCGGACACATCCTTGATGACGTAGTCGGCGGCGCCGGCGCGCAGGGCGGCAACGGCGATGCGCCCCTCCTGCGCGCCCGTGACATAGACCACCGGCGGCGGATCGGTCAGGGCGAGAATGTCGGGCAGGACGTCGAGACCCTCGCGCCCCGGCATATAATGGTCCAGCGCGCAGACATCGAAGACGGCGTCGGAGCGCAGCAGGTCAAGCCCCGCATCCCCGTCGAGGGCGCAGGTGACGGCGTAGCCGTGTCGCCCCAGCTCCTTTTCGACCAGTCGCGACAGGCCGCGGTCGTCGTCGATGTAGAGCAGGCGGATGGCGTCTCCCTCGGCCCTCACGCGATTCCGATCATTCGATATCCGGCGCCTGCATAACGGACAGGAACAGCCCCAGCTGCCGAATGGCCCCCGCAAAGCTTTCGTAGTCAACAGGCTTGGTGATGTAGACGTTGCATCCCAGGTCGTAGCAGCGCTGGATCTCGACCTTGTCGTCGGTGGTGGTCAGGACGACGACCGGCGCGCGCTTGAGGCGATCGTCGCCCTTGACCCGCGCAAGGATGTCGGTGCCGGACATGTCCGGCAGGTTCAGGTCCAGCAGAATCAGCATCGGCCCGTTCAGGCGGACTTCCTCGCTGAACAGGTAGTCGATGGCCGATCCGCCATCGGCGAAGTGGACGATCTCGTTGGAGATGTTGGCCCGACGGATGTTCTTCTCGATCAGCTTGGCATGCCCGAGGTCATCCTCAACCATGACGATCTTCACGGCAGTGGTCATGCGACGTCTCCAGTCTCTTCGAGCACGAGGCGTGTGGGGAATTTCAGTATGAAAGTCGAGCCCTTTCCAAGTTCTGACTCGACGTCGATGGAGCCCCCCAGCCGGCGAACACTGTTGCGCACGAAGGCCAGCCCCAGACCCTCTCCTGTCCGGTCCTGACGCCCCGAGCGGCGGAACAGTTCAAAGATCCGCTCGTGGTCTCGATCGGTGATCCCGCGCCCGTTGTCGGCGACGCGATAGACCGTCCAGCCGTCCGCCACCTCCTCGCCCGAGACGACGATGCGTCCCGGCCGCGCGGGATCCAGATATTTGACCGCATTGTCTATCAGATTGCCGAAGACCTGCTCGACGGACAGCCGATCGCTCTCCAGCAACGGCATCGGCTCGACCACGATCTCTGCATTCGCGGTTCCGGTCTGGTGCCGCACGGAGTCGGCCGCAGACCGGATCATCTTCTCGATGTCCAGCAGTTCCGGCGCCAGGTTGCGGCGGCCCTCGCGCGACAGTTTCAGGATGGCGTTGATCAGCCGGTCCATCTTTTCGGTCGAGGCGCGGATGAAGCCGATCGCCTCGGGCATGTCATCCCGCACGGCAGTCAGGGCCTCGGTCTCCAGCACCCTGGGCGCCTTGGTCTCGACCAGCGTCAGCTGCCGGTCGATGATCCGACCCGCCTGCTCCAGTTCGGAGGTGTAGCCCATGACGTTGACCAGTGGTGCACGCAGGTCGTGGCTGACGATGTAGGCGAAGCGCTGGATCTCCTCATTGGCCCGGCTGAGACCGGCGGTGCGGTCGCGCACCTTGTCCTCAAGCCGCTGGTTGGCCTGGGCTACAGCCTCGCGGGCGTCCTGGATTTCGATCACATAGCGCCGGATCAGCCAGGCGACGATCCCGGCCAGGACCAGGATCAGCCCACCGGCCAGGGCGTTGACCAGGACCGTGACGTTGGAGCCCCATTCCGATTGTCGTGTACGGGCCTGCAGGCGGGTCGCCTGGACCTCGTCGATGGCGGCGACCTCGGCGCGCATCTGGTCCATCAACACCTTGCCGGCGCCGCCTCGCAGAATCTGCACGGCCTCGCCGATCCGACCGACGCGCGCCAGGTAGAGGGTGCGGTCGATGAGATCGATCCGCTGCAGAGACAGTTCGCGCAGATGATCGACGCGTCCGCTCACGTCCGGATCCTCGCGCGTCAGGCGGATCAATTCGTCCATCCGCTCGGGCAGACCCGTGACGGCGGCGTCATAGGGTTCGAGATATTCCTGCCGCCCGGTCAGCAGGAAGCCCCGCTGGCCGGTTTCGGCGTCGACCGAGAGCAGCAGTGTGTCCTTGGCCGCCATCCGCACGTCGTGGCTGCGGGTGACCTCTTCGTTGAAGGCCGCCGTGCGGCGGATCATCAAGAAGGTGAGCAGGTTGACGACCATCAGCAGCACGATGGCCAGGGCCAGCAAGGCCGCGACCGAGCGACCGAGCGAAGGCGCCCGGACAAATCGCCCGAAGCCGGCCAGCGCGGAGCGAAGCGAGGCGTTCATCCGGCGGGAGCATTAGCGGCGCCGCCGCCCCTGTCCAGTCGCGCACCTGGAGAAATCCTCGCCGCGTTCGACGTTTAGGGTAAAGATGGCTGCGGGACAGGGCGCGGGGAGTGCAACGATGGTCTGGTGGTGGTGGATCGTACCGGCGGTGGTGGGCCTGATCGGCCTGACGTTGCTGATCCGGGGGCTGGGCGCCCTGTTCCGGGGGCATCCGGTCTCGGCCGTGCTGGGAATCGTCGGCGGCGGCGGTTTCGCGGCGGCGGCGGTCATCGCCGCGCTACTGGCGCTGGACGTCCAGACCTACGCCCGGCTCAGCCAGGAGCGGCCGGTGGCGACCATTCAGACCCGCCAGCTCGGGCCGCAGTATTTCGAAGCCACCGTCATGCAGCCCGCCATGGGCGAGAGCCAGCCGGCGGTGTCCAACCTCTATCCGCTGCACGGCGACGAATGGCGGGTGGAGGCGCAGGTGTTGAAGTGGAAGCCTTGGGCCAATGTCCTCGGCCTGGATACGCAGTACCGGCTTGACCGGCTGTCCGGCCGCTATCGCGCCATCGAGCAGGAGCGGAACGCCGAACGCAGCGTCCACGATCTGTCCGGCGGTGATGCAGTCCAGGGCCTGCCCTGGCATCTGAGCGCCTGGGAGATGGCGCGAAAATACCGGAAATACGTCAATGCGGTCGACACCCTGTACGGCGGAGCGGCCTATATGCCGATGGCCGACGGGGCCCGGTATGAGGTCTTCATCACCCAGTCCGGCCTGATCGCCCGCCCGGCCAACGACATCGCGCGGGCCGCCTCGGCCGGCGGCTGGACCAACGTTGACTAGGAGTATCTCCTCCCTACCCGTGGGGAGGTGATTAGCGGCTATACCGTGCCGATGGTCCGCAGGCGGGCCTTGGGGTGGACCTCGTTCTGGCTCATCACCGTGGTCTGGCCGCGGAAACGCTCGATGATGGACCGGACGTAGGGGCGGATCTGCGGACCGGTCAGAAGCACCGCGGTCTCGCCGGCCATGGCGGCGCGCTCGAACACGTCGCGGACGGTGCGGATGAAGTCCTGCAGTCGCGACGGGGCCATGGCCAGTTGCTTCTCCTCGCCCGTGCCGATCAGGGCCTCGGCGAAGGCGGCCTCCCATTCCGGCGACAGGGTGACGATCGGCAGGGCGCCGTCGTCGCCCTTGTGCTGCCAGCACAGCTGGCGGGCCAGGCGCGCCCGGACGTGTTCGACAAGCGTCGTCACCGAACTGGTGTGCGGCGCCGCCTCGGCCAGGCCTTCGAGGATGGCGCCCAGGTCGCGGATCGACACCTTTTCGCGCAGCAGGGTCTGCAGCACCCGCTGCAGGGTGGTGACGGTGACGACCGAGGGGATCAACTCCTCGACCAGCTTCTTCTCTTCGGTCCCCAGTTCCTTCAGCAGCTTCTGCACCTCGGCGTAGGACAGCAGGTCGGCCATGTTCTCCTTGAGGATCTCGGTCAGGTGGGTGGTCAGCACCGTCGATGGATCAACGATGGTGTAGCCGCGGAAGGTGGCCTCCTCGCGCAGGCTTTCGTCGATCCAGGTCGCGGGCAGGCCGAAGGCAGGCTCTTTCGTGTGCTCGCCCGGCAGTTCGACCTGACGGCCGGCGGGATCCATGGCCATCAGCGAGCCGAGACGGACTTCGCCGGCGCCGGCCTCCATCTCCTTGATGCGGATGGCGTAGCCCTGGGTGCCGAGGCGCATGTTGTCGAGGATGCGCACCGACGGCATGACGAAGCCGTACTCCTGGGCCAGCGAACGGCGCAGAGCGCGGACCTGGTCGGTCAGGCGACGGCCTTCCAGGTCATTGATCAACGACAGCAGGGAGTAGCCCAGCTCGATCTTGACCTCGTCGATGGTCAGGGCGGTGCCGATCGGCTCCTCGACGTCCTCGCGCGGGCCCGCCGAGGCGGCCGCGATCTCGGCCTCGCTGGCCTGCGGCTTGAGCCGCTGGCGCCCCAGCCGCCAGGCCATGAAGCCCGCGCCCATGGCCAGGGCCGCGAAGGGGATCAGCGGCATGCCGGGGATCAGGCCGATCAGGCCCGCCGCGCCTGAGACGACGCCGAGGCTGACGGGATTGGTGGCCAGCTGGGCGACGAAGGCCTTGTCGGCCGTGCCCTCTACGCCCGCCTTGGACACCAGGAAGCCGGCGGCGATCGAGATGATGATCGCAGGGACCTGGGTCACCAGGCCGTCGCCGATGGTCAGCTGGACGTAGGAGTTGGCCGCCTCGCCGATCGGCATCTTGTGCTGGAACACCCCGATCAGGATGCCGCCGATGGCGTTGATGAAGGTGATGAT
>JBBRFV010000066.1:0-9392 GCA_038241335.1 Caulobacterales bacterium
TGTGATCCTGAGCCGGGCCGAACAGCTGGTCTTCATCGTCCGGGGCGGCCGGGCGCTGGACGCGCCGCATGGCCTGTCGCCGCTCGAGGGCCCGACCGCCGGCCGCCGCGCCGAACGGGCGGCGGCCGGTTCGGAGTCGCCTAGCGTCCGCGCCGCTCGAACACGCCCGCCAGCGACTTGAGCCGCGCGGCGTCGGCGCCGGTCGCCTTGTCCCCCGCCGCGGTCAGGGCCGTCGCGAGGGCCGCCGATCCGCGTTTGTCGGCCCGGCCGGCGCGCCAGCCGTCGATCTGGGCCCGGACCTGCGTCCCGAGCGCCGCGTCGAAACCGGCCGTGCGCGACAGCTGGTCCAGATAGGCCTGGGCCACGTCGGGGCTGTCGGCCCAGACCACATGGGCCTGGGTCTGGGGGTTGATCTCCTCGGCCGTGACGCTCTCGGCCGCGGCGATCTCGGCCGCCGACAGGACGTCGCTGGGAACCAGCTTGAGCACATCCAGCCCGCGCACGATCTCGCTGGCGTAGATGCGTCCGTTCAGCCAGTAGGCCGACCAGTCGCCGCCGACGACCAGCTTGTTCGCATCGATAGGGCCGCGGTCGAAATACGCGATCTCGACGGGATGCTCCGGATCGGTGAAGTCGGTGACCGACACGCCGCCCTGGTACCAGGCCTGGACCATCAGGTCGCGCCCCGGGACCGGGATGATGTTGCCGTTGTGGGCGACGCAGTTCTCATGCGCGCCCTGGACGGTCGGCAGCTTGTGGAAGGCGCGCGGCTTCAGCGTCCGGTTCTCGATGGTGGCGACCATGTCGGCGCCCCAGGTGGCCGGGTCCGTGGCCTGGCAGCGTGCGCCGATGCCGCCGCCCCACTCATCGGTGAAGACGACCTTGTCGCCGTCGTTGTTGAAGGTGGCCGAATGCCAATAGGCCATGTCCGGATCGAACAGCTCGGAGATGCGCGCCGGGTTCTGCGGGTCCGAGATGTCCAGCAGGATGCCGTTGCCGGCGCAGGCGCCCGCCGCCAGCCCCATCGCGGGATAGACGGTGATGTCGTGGCACTGGTTGGTCTGGGCGGTGGTCTGGCTGGCCAGGCCGGCCGTGCCGCCGTGCCACAGGCCGGCGACCTCGCCCGTGGTCCGGTCGGCGAAGATGCGCGGCCGGTTGACGATGGCGGCGGTCTCCGGATGGTCCAGAGGCACCTTGATCACGTCGATCGAATACAGGGCCGTGTCCGGATTGGCGTCCGGCTCGCCGTCCGAGCACATGGCCAGTTCGTCGGACTTGCGCACCCCGGCGGTGCCCTGGTTGTAGATGTAGAGCACATTGCGGTCGGTGGGGTCCGGCACCTGGGTGTGGGTGTGCGAGCCGCGGCAGGTCTGGATCGCCGCGATCTGGCGCGGGGCGTTCAGATCGCTGATGTCGAAGATGCGCACGCCGCGAAAGCGTTCGGCGTTGACGTCGCCGTCGGCCCCCGAGGCCCCGCAGTCGGTGCGGCCGCGGTTCTGCTCGACCGACATGAACAGCAGGTCGCCATGGATCGACAGATCACCCTGGCCGCCCGGGCAGACCACTGACAGCACCAGCCGCGGCGCGCCATGGGTCACGTCATAGGCGTTGAAACCGTTGAAATTACCGACGAACAGCCGGCCGTGGGACAGGGCCATGTCGCTGTTGGCCATGGCCAGGGGGGTGAAGCGCGGGCGCGCGGGCGGCCCGTCGGCGGCGGGCGGCGCACCGGCGGGCCGGGGCGGCGCGGGCGAGAACAGGGCGTCGGGCTCGAAGAAGCCGGGCGGCGGGGCCAGCGAATACTCCAGCGCCATGTTCGACGCCGCCTGCCCCGCGTCGTGCAGGCCGGGCGACAGGGCGCTGCGCGCATCAGGCTGGATGACCTGGCCCGATTGCGCCGATGCGGCGCCGGCCCCGAGCGTCACGGCCAGGGCGGCGACGGAGGAAAGCAGGATAGCGCGAACGTTCATGGCCGCTCCTTCAATCAAGGGGTCAGAGGTCGGAAAGGATGGATTGCATGCGCAGGATCTCCGCCGACTGGTCGGCGACGACGGAGGTGGTGAAATCGGACAGCAGGGGGTCCTCGGCCGCGCCGGGCCGCGCCAGCAGGGCGTCGATCATGCCCAAGGCGCCCTGATGGTGCTGGATCATGCCGGTCAGGAACAGCCGGTCGAATGCGGGGCCGTCGGCCGCGGCCAGAAGCTGCATCCGCGCCGGCGACAGCATGCCCGGCATCACCGGCATGTCGGACGGCGTCATGCTCATCCCCGGCATGTCGGCCATGCCGGCGTGATCCATCCCGGCCCTACCCGGCATTTCCAGAGGCTGGTCCCGAGTCGTCAGCCAGTCGCGCATCAACGCCATCTCGGCCTCCTGGCTCAGCGCGATGCGACGTCCCACCAGCTGGACTGTGGGATTACGGCTGCGGGTCTTCAGCAATTCGACCATCTCCACCGCCTGGGCGTGGTGGACGATCATATGCTGCATGAAGGCGGCGTCGGCGGCGATGAAGGTGGTCCGGCTCAGCTCCACCGCCTGCCCCGCCGTGATCACCCGCGCCGCCGTCCCCGGCGCGCCCGGCTGGAAGATCGGCGGCGACGCCTGCGCCGGGGCGCCTTGCGGCGCAGCGGACGCCAGCGTCAAACCGGCCAGCAAAACTCCCACACACCCGAACAAATCCGCCGACCTCCCCGTCAAACGCCCTCGACCGGCTGCAGACTAGGCTGTGGAGCGCCCGGGGCAAGGCGGAAAACGGAGCGGCGTTATGCGGGGTGATGAGCTCGCAGGTGATGGACGCCGCGGCGTCAGATCGCTGCGGTCTCGCTTCCTTGAAATCTCTGGGGTCATCGAAACGGCGACGCAACAAATGCTGAAGCTGGCCGTTGCCGACAGTCCCCTGTCAGCACCCGGCGCGCCCATGATCGAGATTACGACCCTGTCGGAGTTGACCATCGACGGCAAACTCTCCCTCGGCGCAGGCGCGTCGAGCAAGGATTTGTTCGACTTCTACGGCGACGACCTGAAGGCGTGGTTCCATGGCCAGAGGGCCGGGCGGGACGCGATCATGGTCGGAGCGGCGACGGTTCGCGCGGATGATCCGGAACTGACGGTGCGCTATTGCGAAGGTCCCAACCCCTTGCGGGTCGTGCCGACGTCGATGGGGCGCCTGCCGCTGGACGCTCTGCTGCTGAACGACGGACTGCCCACGCTGGTGACGGTGTCCCGCGCCTGTCCCCAGGACATGATCGACGCGCTGGCGGCCAAGCCCAATGTCGAGGTGGTGCGTTGCGGCGAACAGACGGCGGACATGACCGAACTGGTCGCCATCCTGCACGCGCGCGGTGTCCGTTCGCTGATCGTCGAGGGCGGCTCGCGGCTGTTGCACAGCCTGTTCGAGGCCGATCTCGTGTCGCAGATCATCATCAAGCACATCCCGGTCATCTCAGGCGCCCTGGATGCGCCGACCTATCTCCAGGCCGGAGATGCGGGGTCGACCCTGGGGCTGTCGCGCTGGCGTCTGGACGACATGTTCGTGAAGGGTGGCGTGGGCGTTTCCATCTACCGTCCGCTGGCTGTGGCTGCAGCGGCGTGATCGACGCGGAGACCCTGGAGCGGACCGGCGCCGCGCTGGCGACGCGCTCGGGCGTCAGCGCGGTCTGGGACCTTCGTGTCGACGGCGCGGGTGAGACCGACCCGGCGGCCGACCGCCACGCGCGCCATCAAACGCTGATGCGAGCGTACCAGGCGCGATACATGCTGTTGCCGGAGACGGCGCCGGCCGGCTCGATCATCGACCATCTGAACCGCCACTACGATCCCGAGGCGATGAGCCGGCTGGAAGCGTTGCGGCACGGCCTGGAAGCCGAACTCATCACGCCCCTGCTGGCGCCGGCGCGGGCCGGGGTCCCCGATCAGGATTTCGATGACTGGACCGATGACCTCGTCACGGGTCTCCGGGCCGGGCCGGAATCGTCCCTGACCGCATGGCTGGCGGATCACCCGGCGGGCGAAGCCCATTATCGCAACTTCCTGCTCCAGTCCTCGGCGGACCTGCTGGCCGAGGCCTCGGCGTCCGCCCTGGGGGTGATCGGGGAGTTCGGCGCGCCGCAGTCGGCCCTGTTCCGCATCCTGATCGACGAATTCGGCTATGGCGCTCATGCGAAGAAGCACAGCGTTCTGTACCGGGCGGTGATGCGCGATTTCGGCTTGCCGGACGAGTACAACGCCGGTTGGCCGCTGTTCGACACCGCCGCGCTGGAGCTGCACAACGCCATCCATTTCCTGTTCCAGAACCCGCGCAACTTCTTCCTGCAGATCGGCTTCCTGCTGTTTGCCGAGACGGCCTATCAGCGATCGACGCGCGACCATTTCCGCTATCTGTCGCAACATCACCCGGCGGTCGACGCGCGCTATTTCGGCGAACACGCGCACATCGACCTGCACCACACCCGGATGGTGATCGACGAGGTGGCCCGCCCCCTGGTCGCCCAGTATGGTCCGGAGGCCGGGCGAGAGATCATCGCCGGCGCCCTGTTCACGCGCATGGCGTTCGACCGCGCGGGAGACGCCATGCTGGCGATCGGCCGTGCGTTCGATGCAGCGGCGGCGCGGGGACAGGCGGTCTATGCGCGCCCCGTGTTCGACGGTGTCGGCCGGGGTGTCAGCCCGCGAGGCGCCGGGCGCCTCACCGCCGCCGATGGCCCGATCACGGTGGGAGGGATCGGCCTTGTCACCGAGCCCGGCGCCTTCGCCGCCTTCCCGGCCGGGGCCTGGGGCCGTCTTGCGGCGGGCGGCGCCTGATGGGCGACAGCTGGATCGGCCGCGATCTGCCTCCGATACGCCGCGACGGGGAAGAGTATTTCCTGCTCGGGCACGAGGACGCTCTTTACCTGGTCCTCAACCGCTGCCCGCACCGCGGAGGGCCGCTCAAATTCGGCTATGTCGATGGCGAAGACCGGATCGTCTGTCCGCTGCATCAGACCGCCTTCCCCATCACCAGCCTGATCGCCCAGCCCTCGACCATTCGTCTGGACGAACGAACGACCGGCGCGATCCCATGAGGGCGTGGACGCCGTCTCGCGTGTTCGACGAGGGCGGCGGGGTGAAGCTGGCCAATCTGGTGACGCTGTCCCGCGGGGTCTTGATCCTGCCCATTCTGGGGCTGCTGCTGGCGCACCAGCCGCGCTTGGCGCTGGGTCTGTATGTCCTGGCCGCCCTGACGGACGTTCTCGACGGCTGGCTGGCGCGTCGGTCCGGGCAGGCCTCGGTCTTCGGGGCCCAGCTTGACGCAGCGGTCGACAATGTCTTCTCGCTGGCCATCCTCGGCTTCCTGATCGTCGCCGTTCCGGGTCTCGGCGATCGCCAGGCCGTCGCCCTGCTCACCCTCGCCCTGGTCCCGCCCGCATACCTCGCCTTGTCGTGGATCCTGACCCGGCGGGTGCTGATGTTCCACTTCCTCTCGGCCAAGGGGGGGGCGCTGCTGCTGTTCGCTCTGTGGCCGCTCATCGCGATCACCGGCTGGGAAGGCTGGCTGCCCTTGGCGGCGGTGGTGACGACGTTGAGCCGGCTGGAGCAGTTGCTCTTCATCGCGCGGGGCGGTCGGGCGCTCGATGAACGTCACGGCTTGGCCCCGGTGGCGTTGCCGGCGGCGGATTGGTCACCGTCCCACGCTTCGCCAGGCCGGGCGCCTGACGGCCGCAATCGACGGGATCCGCCCCTCAATCGTCGTCCATCTTCAGCGCGGCGATGAACGCCTCCTGCGGGATCTCGACCTTGCCGAACTGGCGCATGCGTTTCTTGCCGGCCTTCTGCTTCTCCAGCAGCTTCTTCTTGCGCGTCGCATCCCCGCCGTAGCATTTCGAGGTCACGTCCTTGCGCAGCGCGCGGACGGTCTCGCGGGCGATGATCTTGCCGCCGATGGCGGCCTGGATCGGGATGACGAACAGATGGGCCGGGATCAGCTCCTTCATCGTCTCGACCATGCTGCGCCCGCGCATCTCGGCCCGGCCGCGGTGGACCAGCATGGAGAGGGCGTCGACCGGCTCGCTGTTGACCAGGATGTTCATCTTGACCAGGTCGCCGATCTTGTAGTCCGACAGCTCGTAATCGAAGCTGGCATAGCCCTTGGAGATGGATTTGAGGCGGTCGTAGAAGTCGAACACGACCTCGTTCAGCGGCAGCTCATAGACCACCAGGGCGCGGGAGCCGACGTAGGACAGTTCGACCTGTGAGCCGCGGCGGTCCTGACACAGCTTGATGACGCCGCCGAGGTAGTCGTCGGGGGTCAGGATGGTGGCCTTGATCCACGGCTCCTGGATTTCCATGATCTGCATCACGTCGGGCAGGTCGGCCGGATTGTGCAACTCGATCTGGGAACCGTCGCGCAGGTCGATCTTGTAGACCACCGACGGGGCCGTCGCGATCAGGTCGAGGTTGAACTCGCGGCTCAGACGCTCCTGGATGATCTCCAGATGCAGCAGGCCGAGGAAGCCGCAGCGGAAGCCGAAGCCGAGGGCGGCGCTGGATTCCATCTCGAAGGTGAACGACGCATCGTTCAGGCGAAGTCGGCCGATGGCGGCGCGCAGGTCTTCGAAATCAGCAGCGTCGACCGGGAACAGGCCGCAGAAGACCACCGACTGGACGTCCTTGAACCCCTTCAGGGGCTCGCTCGTGGGCTTGCGTTCGTCGGTGATGGTGTCGCCGACGGCGGCGTCGGCCACCTCCTTGATCTGGCCGGTGAAAAAGCCGATCTCGCCGGGGCCGAGGCTTTCGACCGGCGTGTTCTTGGGCAGGAAGACGCCGACCCGGTCGACCAGATGGGTCGAGCCGTGCTGCATCATCTTGATCCGCTGGCCGGCCTTGAGCGTGCCGTCGAAGACCCGCACCAGCACGACGACGCCGAGATAGGGGTCGTACCATGCGTCGACCAGCAGGGCTTTCAGCGGGGCGTCGGGGTCGCCCTTCGGGGCCGGCAGGCGGGTGACGATCGCTTCCAGCACGTCCTCGATGCCGATGCCCGACTTGGCGCTGCACAGGACCGCGTCCGAGGCGTCCAGGCCGATGACGTCCTCGATCTGCTGGCGCACCCGGTCGGGCTCGGCCGCCGGCAGGTCGATCTTGTTGAGGACCGGGACGATCTCGTGGTTGTTGTCGATGGCCTGATAGACATTGGCTAGGGTCTGGGCCTCGACGCCCTGCGACGCATCGACGACCAGCAGGCTGCCCTCGCAGGCCGCGAGGCTGCGCGAGACCTCATAGGCGAAGTCCACATGCCCCGGCGTGTCCATCAGGTTGAGGACATAGTCGAGACCGTCCTTCGCCTTGTAGTTCAAGCGCACGGTCTGCGCCTTGATGGTGATCCCCCGCTCCTTCTCGATGTCCATGGAATCGAGAACCTGCGCCGACATTTCGCGCGCGGTCAGCCCGCCGGTGAACTGAATCAGCCGGTCCGAGAGCGTCGACTTGCCGTGGTCAATGTGGGCCACCACACTGAAATTTCGGATCCGGGATATGGGGGGTGTCGTCATGGTCCGGCGCGTCTAGAACATTTTGCCGCCGGATGCATCCCGAACGCGTCGCGGGACGATCAGAACCGGTTCCAGTTGCGGATTAATTGGCGGTAATCCAGCAAAGCTTTGGTTTTCGGCAGGGTCCGCTTGCTCTATCTAGCGACCGGAACGAGCGCCCTCCCCCGGCGCCGCCTTCACCGCGCAATCCAAGCAGCGCGAGAGATCTGGAGCCGACGTGTCCCACGCCACCGCCCCGCGCATCGCCACTGTCGCGAGCCTGAGCGCCATTGCCGCCGTCGTCCTGACGCTGGCTGCCTGTGGCGGCGGCGAGAAGAAGGCCGCGCCCAAGGCCGGACCCCGGACCTCGACGGCCAGCAGCCAGACGGTCTCGGTCGCGACGGCGGCGGTGGAGAACATCTCGCGCATCGTCAGCGCCTCGGGCACCGTTTCGGCGTGGGAAGAGGTGCCCGTCGGCGCCGAGACCGGCGGCCTCGTCGCCACCGGAGTCTTCGTCGACGAGGGCGCCTGGGTCAGCCAGGGCCAGCCGCTGGTCCAACTCAACGACGCCCTGCTGCGGGCTCAGCTGCGCCAACAGCAAGCTGGCGTTCAAACTGCCCAGGCCAATGCGTCCCGCGACGAGTCCGCTCTCGCCCGGGCCCAGGAACTCAAGGAACGCGGCTTCCTGAGCCAGGCCGCGCTGGACACGGCCCTGGCCAATCAACGCGCCTCCCAGGCCAATCTGGCTTCGGCCCAGGCCGCCCTGTCGGAAACCCGGACCCGGTTGGCCCAGGCGGTCATCCGCGCGCCAGTCGCCGGTCGCATCATCAGCCGCAGCGTCACCAAGGGCCAGATCGTCTCGGCCGGGACCGAACTGTTCCGCATGGTCCGTGACGGCCGACTGGAGCTGGACGCCCGCGTGCCCGAGACCGAGCTGGCGCTGATCCGCGCCGGCCAGTCGGCGTCGGTGTCGTCCGACCAGATCGGCGACACACCGGGTCGCGTTCGCATCGTCACGCCCGAAGTCAACGCCGAGAGCCGGCTGGGCGTGGCGCGCATTTCGATCAGCGGCGGAAACTTCCGGCCCGGCATGTTCGCCCGCGCCCGCATCGACGTCGGCGCCCGGCCGGCGGTCACGGTGCCGACGCCGGCGGTCCTGTACCGCGAGAACAACGCCGGTGTATTCGTGATGCAGACCGACAACCGCGTCCGCTTCCAGGCGGTCACGGTGGTGGCGCGCCAGAACGACCGCACATCCGTCGAGGGCCTGGCCGCGGGAACACGAGTGGTGGTCGAGGGGGCTGGCTTCCTCGGCGACGGCGACCGGGTGACCCTGGCCGGCGCCCGCCGGGCCGCGCCCAACCCCGCCGCCCGTTCCGCCTCTTCGGCCGCGACCCGATAGGCCGCGATCATGCGCAACATTTCCTCCTGGGCGATCAAGAACCCGATCCCCATCATCCTGATGTTCATCCTGCTGTCGCTCGCGGGGGTGAACGGTTTCCTCGGGATGCGGATCAACAACAACCCCGACATCGACTTCCCGCTGGTCAACGTCTTCGCCGGGCGCCCCGGCTCGGCCCCCAGCGAGATGGAGGTGCAGGTCACCCGTCTGATTGAGGACTCCCTCGCCGGCCTGTCGGGCGTTCGCCACATCAATTCCCAGATCACCGACGGGTCATCCTCGACCACGATCGAATTCGAACTGGGCACCGACACCGAGCGCGCCACCAACGACGTGCGCAACACCATGAGCAACCTGCGCGGCTCCCTGCCCCAGGACATGCAGGAGCCCTCGGTCCAGCGCATCGACATCACCGGCGACAGCCTGATCACCTGGGTGATCCGCTCGCAGACGATGACGCCGGAACAGATCAGCTGGTTCGTCGA
>JBBRFV010000067.1:0-9377 GCA_038241335.1 Caulobacterales bacterium
GGGATGGTGGTCCACGAGACCTATCGGGTCGCGGCCGACGGCCGTTGGGTGTCGCCGGCCGAGATCGAATACCGCGATGGCGGCATCGTCGAGAGCTCGACCGGCCAGGCGGTCGAGGTCGGCGGCATCGAGAAGATGTCCAAATCCAAAAAGAACGTCGTGGCCCCGCAGGAGATCGTCGACGCTTACGGGGTCGACGCCGGCCGGCTGTTCGTCCTGTCTGACA
This sequence comes from Caulobacterales bacterium, assembly GCA_038241335.1. Taxonomy (GTDB): domain Bacteria; phylum Pseudomonadota; class Alphaproteobacteria; order Caulobacterales; family Caulobacteraceae; genus Brevundimonas. The sequence goes on from JBBRFV010000067.1 coordinate 227, forward strand.
GCCCGCCCGAGCGCGACGTGCAGTGGACCTCCGGCGGAGTCGAAGGCGCCAGCCGCTTCGTCCAGCGCGTCTGGGCCGAGGTCGAGGGCTTCGATCCCTCCGCGCCCGGCGACGAGGCCGCCAACGCCTCGCTGACGCGCGAGACCCACAAGGCCATCAAGGCGGTGTCCGAGGGCGTCGAGGGCTTCCGCTTCAACTCGGCCATCGCCAAGCTTTACGCCTTCGTCGCCACGGTGCGGGACCACGCCGCGGCCGGCGGAGAACCGAGGCGTCAGGCCCTGTCGGCCCTGGCCCGGCTGATCGCCCCCTTCACGCCTCACCTGGCCGAGGAATGCTGGACGCGGCTCGGCGAAGAGGGGATGATCCTGAACGCGCCCTGGCCGGTCCATGATCCGGCGTTGGCGGTCGACGACGACGTGGTCCTGCCCATCCAGGTCAACGGCAAACGCCGCGGTGAAGTCCGCGTCGCACGCGGTCTGGAGCCGGCCGAGGTCGAGGCGATCGTCATGGCCGATCCCGAGGTGCAAGCGCGACTGGAGGGTCAGACGGTGAGGAAGATCGTGGTGGTCAAGGACCGCATCGTCAATCTGGTGGTCGGCTGATGCGCGCGGCGGCGGTTCTCGCCCTCGCCGGCCTCGCCCTGGCCGGCTGCGGCTTCACCCCCCTGTATGGCGACGCCGGCGCGGGCTCGTCCCTGTCGCGCATCGCCGTGACCACCCAGGATGACCGGCTCGGCTATCGCGTCCGCGAACAACTCGAGGACGCCCTGGGCCGCGACGCCGCCCAGCCGGCGCAATGGATCCTGCAGACCACCATCCTCCAGTCCCGGCGCCCCCTTGGCCGGCGCATCGACGACACCGCCACCCGCTATGAGTTGACCGTCAAGGGCGCCTGGACCCTGACGCCGATCGCCGGCGGCGTCCCGGTCACGGGGGTCGAGACCGTCACTACCACCTACGCCGCGGCCGACCAGCCCTACGCCGCCATCGCCGCCCAGCAGGACGGCGAGGAGCGCGCCGCCGCCGAACTCGCCCGGCTGATCCGGCTGGACCTGTTGCGGACCCTGTCGCGGCCGTGACGGCGCGCCGATGATCCTCGCCAAGCGGCCCGAGGTTGATCGTTTCCTCAAGTCGCCCGACAAAGGCGTCCGCGCCGCCGTCATCCACGGCAAGGACCGGTCGGGCGTGGCCGAGCGCGCCGGGATCCTGTGCCGGGCGATCACCCCGGACCTCAACGACCCCTTCAACGTCACCGTCCTGACCGACAGCGACATCGACGGCGACGAGGCGCGGCTGGAAGAAGCCCTGACCGCGCTGAGCATGATCGGCGGCCGCCGCCTGGTGCGCGTGCGCCTGTCGACCGAGAAGGCGTCGATCGACAAGATGCTGGCGACGGCGCTGAAGGTTCACGCCGAGGGCGGCTACAACCCCGACGCCATGCTGGTCATCGAGGCCGGAGCCCTCGGCCGGGACTCGGCGCTGCGCAAGGCGGCCGAAGCGTCGAGGGAAGCGGTCGGCATCGCCTGTTACGAGGACGAAACCGGCGACGTGGCCCGCATGACGCGCGAGGCCTTGGCCGCTGACAAGGTCGGCCTGACCGGCGACGCCCTCGATCGTTTCGTCGCCCGCCTGCCTCGCGAGCGCGGCCTGATGCGCCAGGAGATCGAGCGGCTGGCCCTCTACATCGGTCCCGGATCGGGCCGCACCATCGACGTGGCCGAGTTGGAGCAGCATCTGGGGGTCGAGCCCGACGCCTCGCTGCAGGACGCGGCCTTGCAGGCCTTCGGCGGCCGACCCGCCCCGGCCCAGTCCGGCCTGCGCCGCGCCTTCGCCGAGGGCGAGAGCCCGGTCATGGCCGTGCGTCAGGCCTCGATCCACCTCGGCAAGCTGCGCCGCATGCATGTGCTTCAGGGCGCCGGCGCCGGCGCCAAGGAGGCCGCCAAGGCCGCCGGCGTCTTCTGGAAACAGGAGGCCGAGATACTGCGTCAGGCCCGCAGCTGGCGGCTGGAGGACCTCGACCGTGTGCTGGACAGCGTCAACGCCGCCGACGTGGCCACCAAGACGACCGGGTCGCCGGACCAGCTGATCGCCGAACGGCTGATCCTCGAGATCGCCGCCCGGGCGAGACGGCTGGGGCTGTAGGGCCGACGTCAGCCGCGCTTGGAGGCCTTGCGGAAGGCGGGCTTGGCCAGGGCGGCGCTACGGGCCTGCTGGGCCCGTTCCTCGGCGCGAGCCGACCCCTGCCCGCCGTGGGCCGGGCTGATGCCGGCCTTCTTCGCCGCGAGGGCGCGCTTCATGGCTTCGGTGGTCGGATTGCTGGGCTTGTCGGTCATGGACACATGCCTAGCACAGGTTGCGGTCAGCTGCGCATCAACCGGCGGCACAGGTCGTCGAGCTGTTCCAGCGAGCCGTATTTGAGCACCAGCTCGCCCTTGCCATTGCGATCGACCAGCTGCACCTGAAGCCCCAGGGCGTCGGCCAGGTCCTGCTCAAGCGCCGCCACATCGGCCGAACTGGCGCCCGCGGAGGCTCCGCGCACCCTGGACTTGCCGGGTTTCGGACCTTCGGCCGCACGGCGAGCCAAGGCTTCGGTCTGGCGCACGTTCAGGCCGTCGCGGACCGCCTGCTCGGCCAGGGCGGCCGGATTGGGCGCGGTGATCAGGGCCCGGGCGTGGCCGGCGCTAAGCTTGCCGTGGCGAACATGCCAGAGCACCTCTTCCGGCAATTGCAGCAAGCGCAGGGTGTTGGCCACATGGCTGCGGCTCTTGCCGACCACCCCGGCGACGGCGTCCTGGGTGCGGCCGAACCGTTCCATCAGGGTGCGATAAGCGTCCGCCTCCTCCAGCGGATTCAGGTCGGCGCGCTGGACGTTCTCGATGATCGCCACCTCGAACACGGCGACGTCGTCCATCTCGCGCACGATGATCGGCGCCTCGGTCAGCCGGGCCAGCTGGGCGGCGCGCCAGCGCCGTTCGCCGGCGATGATCTGCCAGACGCCGTCCTCGCCGGGTTGAGACCGGACCAGGATGGGCTGGATCACGCCCTTGTCGCGGATTGACGCGGCCAGCTCCTCGAGGTCGCCGGCGTTGAAGATTTTGCGGGGCTGGTCCGGATTGGGCCTCAGGCTCTCGATCGGCGCCATGCGCACGCCGGCGTCCGTCGCCGATCCGTCGATCGGCACGGCTTCGCCGACCTGTTCGCCCAGAAGGGCCGAGAGTCCCCGGCCGAGGCCGCGTTGACGTTCGCTCAAGGTGCTGTTTCCGTTCTTCTAAATCAGACTCAGGCGGCCTGAAGCCGTCGTTTGCGTTCGCGCGCCACCACTTCGCGGGCGAGGCGCAGATAGGCCTGGCTGCCGGCGCATTTGAGGTCGTAGATCAGCGCCGGCTTGCCGAACGAGGGCGCCTCGGCGACCCGCACATTACGGGGTATGACGGCCTCATAGACCTTGTCGCCGAAATGGGCGCGCACATCGTTCGCCACCTGCCCCGACAGGGTGCTGCGGCGATCGTACATCGTCAGGACCAGACCCTGGATCTCCAGAGATGTATTCAGGCTCTGCCGCACCATCTCAATGGTCTTCATCAGCTGGGTCAGTCCCTCGAGGGCGAAGAATTCGCACTGCAGCGGCACCAGGACGGCGTCCGCCGCAGCCATGGCGTTCAGCGTCAACAGGTTCAATGAGGGTGGGCAGTCGATCAGGACATAGTCATACCGGGTCTGCCCGTCCTGGCCCTGCGTCGCGAGAGCGTCTCGCAGCCGATACGACCGGCGATCCGCCTGGCTGAGTTCGATCTCGACCCCCGACATGTCGGCGTCGGCAGGAATGATGTGCAGGCCGGGGACGGCGGTCTGGACCGCGGCCTCGTCCACCGAACGCCCGTCCACCACGACATCGTAGATGGTCACCCGCCGTGTTTCACGTGGAACGCCGAGGCCCGTGGACGCATTGCCCTGAGGGTCCATGTCGACGATCAGAACTTTCTCGCCGATCGCCGCCAGCGCCGTGCCGAGATTGATCGCCGTCGTGGTCTTGCCCACCCCGCCCTTCTGATTGGAAACCGCGAGGACGCGGGTCTTACCAGGTTTTGACACGGCGAAGGCTCCGGACGGATACAATACGGCCGCGCGGATCGCTGCGCGAGACGGCGAGGGTTCCCTCGAAATGCCAGACCTTGCGGGCGGCCTCCACCTCAGCTTCGGCCTTTTCCCCCTTGAGGAACAGTCCGCGAGCGCCTCGCTGCAGATAAGGCTGTGCATAGCCCAGAAGCTTGTCCATCGGGGCCACGGCCCGGGCCGTGACCACGTCGACCGTGACCGGACTGTCCTCCGCCCGGGCGTGCACGACCGTCGCCCGCAACGACAGGGCGTCGACCACCTCCTGCAGGAAGCGGCAGCGCTTGCCCAGACTGTCGATCAGCCAGACGTGGCCCTTCTGTCGGGTCTTGAGCATGATCGCCAGGACCAGGCCCGGGAAGCCGGCCCCCGCCCCGAGATCGGCCCAGGTCAGGGCCGTGGGCGCGAACTCCAGCAGTTGGGCCGAGTCGTAGATGTGCCGGTTCCACACGTCTGGCAGAGTGTCCGGCCCGACAAGGTTCATCACCGCATTGGCTTCGGTCAGTCGCTCGATGAACCGCTCAAGGTCACCCATCTGGGCGGGCGTGGCGTGGGTAAGCGCCTGGAATTCGGCGGGCGTCATATTGTCTCCTCCCCATGCAATGGGGAGTAGGAGCGCGAAGCAGTGGAGGGAGCCCCTCCGTCACGCCGCAAGCGCGACGCGCCACCTCCCCATTGCATGGGGAGGCGCCAGGTTTGCTGATCGATCACGCCGCAACCATCTTTCCCTTTGGCGTCTTCTTCACATGCGACAGAAGGGCCGTCAGGGCGCCGGGAGTCATGCCCTCGATCCGGCCGGCCTGACCGAGGGTGCGGGGCTGAACCAGAGACAGCTTCTCGCGCACCTCGTGCGACAGGCCCCCGATGACGGCGTAGTCGAGGTCGACCGGCAGGGCGAGCGCCTCTTCGCGTCGCAGCGCTTCCGCGTCAGCCGCCTGACGGTCGAGATAGCCGGCATAACCGGCGTCGATTTCCACCTGGTCCCGCACCGACCGCGACCATCCGGCGATGACCGGGAAAGCCGGAGCGAAGGTCGAGAGGTCGACGCCCGGGAAGGCCAGAAGATCGCGCATCGAGCGACGGCGGCCGTCAGCGTTGACGGGGACGCCCAGAGCGGTCGCCTCGCCCGGCGTGAACAGGGTTTCACGTGAAACACGCGCGGCCTCGTTCAACTGCGCGGCCTTGGCTTGGAAAGCCTCACGACGACCGGTCGAGACGACGCCTGCGGCGATGGCCAGCGGCGTCAACCGTTGATCCGCATTGTCGGCCCGCAGCGTCAACCGGTACTCGGCGCGGCTGGTGAACATCCGGTAGGGCTCGGTCACGCCGCGTGTGACAAGGTCGTCGATCATCACCCCGATATAGGCCTGGTCCCGGCCTAGGATGATCGGGTCCGAGCCGGCGGCGGCGCGCGCCGCGTTGAGGCCGGCGATCAACCCTTGAGCCCCCGCCTCCTCGTAGCCGGTGGTGCCGTTGATCTGGCCGGCCAGATACAGGCCCGGGCGGGCCTTGACCTCCAGTGCGGGCGACAGTTCGCGCGGATCGACAAAGTCGTACTCGATGGCGTAGCCGAAGCGGAACACCTCGACCGCCTCCAGCCCGACGATGGTGCGCAGGAAGACCAGCTGGGTGGCGTCGGACACCGAGGTCGAGATGCCGTTCGGATAGACGGTGGGATCGTCAAGGCCCTCGGGCTCGAGGAAGATCTGGTGCGAGGTCTTGTCGGCGAAACGGACGACCTTGTCCTCGATTGACGGACAGTAGCGCGGCCCCCGACCGGACAGATGACCGCCGTAGACGGCGCTCTCGCCCAGGTTCTCGGCGATGATCCGGTGGGTTTCGGCATTGGTGTGGGTGATGCCGCAGGCGATCTGGGGCGTGTCGATCCGGCCGGTCAGGAAGCTGAACGGCACGGGATCTCCGTCGGCGTCCTGCATCTCCAGCCGGTCCCAGCCGATGGTGCGGCCGTCCAGACGCGCGGGCGTGCCGGTCTTCAGCCGCCCCATCTTCAGGCCCGCGCCATAAAGGTCGGCGGCCAGGCCGGTCGACGGCGCCTCGCCGTGACGCCCGGCCGGAATGCGCCGGTCGCCCTTGTGGATGACGCCGTTCAGGAAGGTGCCGGTGGTCAGCACCACCGCCCCGGCGCGCAGCTCGACGCCCTCGCCCGTGATCACGCCGACGACGCGGTCGCCCTCGAGGATCAGGCTTTCAGCCGTGCCTTGCATCAGGGTCAGGTTCGGCGTCTGCGCCAGTTCCGCCTGCATCGCCTCGCGGTACAGACGACGGTCGATCTGGCTGCGAGGACCCTGCACCGCCGCACCCTTGGAGCGGTTCAACAGGCGGAACTGGATGCCGGAGACGTCGGCCAGACGGCCCATCAGCCCATCCATGGCGTCGATCTCGCGCACCAGATGGCCCTTCCCCAGACCGCCGATGGCCGGGTTGCACGACATCTCACCGATGGTCTCGAGCTTCTGGGTCAACAAGACGGTGCGCGCACCGGCGCGCGCCGAAGCGGACGCGGCCTCGCAGCCGGCGTGGCCGCCGCCGATGACGATGACGTCGAAGGAGATCATGGCCGGGGACATAGTCGAAAAGCCCCGGTTCCGCCACCGGAGGCGCGCTGTTTCACGTGAAACCTATTTGCCAATGCAGAAGGTCGAGAACACTTCGCCGAGAATGTCCTCGACCCCGATGGCGCCGGTGACCCGGGCCAGGGCGTCAGCGGCCCGACGCAGATCATCCCCGGCCATTTCCGGCGCAACCGCCAACGCGGCCCGCCCCGCTTCGACCGCCGCCAGGGCCTCGCCCAGACGACGCCGGTGTCTCGCTCGCGTGACGGCCGGAAAGTCGCCGCCCGACAGGTCACGCGCGAGCCGCGCAGCGATCCAGTCGTGCAGGGCGGCCAGCCCCTCCCCGGTCGCCGTGCTGATCGACAGTGTTTCGAACCCGTCGACCGTCTCGGCGACGCCGAGGTCTGCCTTGTTCAGGACCACCAGATCGCCGGAGCGGGCGTAGGGCGCCGCGCCGGTCGCCCGGTCGCCGGGGCTGCGGACCCAGAGGCGCAGTTCGGCCTGTTCCGCCCGCGCCCGCGCCCGCCGCACCCCCTCGGCCTCGACCACATCCGCGCTGTCCCTGAGCCCCGCGGTGTCGGACAGGGTGACGGCATAGCCGCCGATGACCAGGTCCGCGTCGAGAACATCGCGGGTGGTTCCCGCGATCGGGGTGACGATGGCCGCCTCGCGGGCGATCAGGGCGTTGAACAGCGACGACTTGCCGGCGTTGGTCTCGCCGATCAGGACGATGCGGTACCCCTCGCGCACCCGTTCGCCCCGGCGACCGTCCGCCAGCGCCCCCTTCAGCTCGACGATCAGGCCGTCGAGAACCGGGCCCGCCGAGCTCGAAAGCTCGTCCGGAACGTCTTCGTCGGGGAAGTCGATCTCGGCCTCTACCAGAGCCATGGCCGACAGGAGGGCGCGGCGGAATCCGGCGTAGGCCAGGCTCAGCGCGCCCTCCAGCTGGCCCAGAGCCTGGGCGGCCTGGGCTGTGGTCTCGGCGTCGATCAGATCGGCCACCGCCTCAGCCTGGGCCAGATCCATCCGCCCGTTCTCGAAGGCCCGACGCGTGAACTCGCCCGGTTCGGCGGGCCTCAGGCCCAGGGCGATCAGCGCCGCGCTCGCAGCCTCGACCACCGCCCGGCCTCCATGCAGATGGAGCTCGGCGCAGTCCTCCCCGGTGTAGGATTTCGGTCCGGGAAATCGCAGGACCAGCGCCTGATCGATCATCGTCCCCCCGTGGGTCAGGGTCCGTAGCGTCGCGAACCGTGGCCGGAGATCCCCGGCCCCCAGCGCGGCCAGGGCCGCGTCGGTCCCCGGCCCGGACAGGCGCAGGATGGCGATGGCTCCCCGGCCCGGCGGGGTGGCGAGGGCGAAGACGGTGTCGGCGCTCATCGTCTCCTCTCCCCTTGGGGGACGGGGACCGAGGGGCTCACGGCTTGACGGCCGCTTCCATCAGTTTTCGAAACTGGTCCTGGGCCTGGAGGCCGAAGCTCGTCCAGGTCTTCATCAGTTCGTCGGGCTTCATGGCCGCCATGTTGTCGTCCATCCGGCGCTTCATCTCTGCGACCAGATGGTCGTTCAGCGGTGCGACATTGGGCAGGCCGAGAAAGGCCCGCGCCTCTTCCGGGGTGCATTCCACCTCGACATTGACCTTCATGCCGCCGCTCCATGTTTCACGTGAAACATGACCCTCCGTGCCCGGAGGGTCAGGTGTTCATCGACTGGAAGAAGTCCGCATTGTTCTTCGACTGGCGCAGCTTGTCGATCAGGAACTCGATCGCGTCCTGCGGGCCCATCGGGTTGAGGATACGACGCAGAACGTAGGTCTTGGCCAGCTGATCCTTCGGCGTGGTCAGCTCTTCCTTGCGGGTGCCCGACTTGAGCACGTCGATGGCCGGGAAGATGCGCTTGTCCGCGACCTTGCGGTCGAGAACGATCTCGGAGTTGCCGGTGCCCTTGAACTCTTCGAAGATCACCTCGTCCATCCGCGAGCCCGTGTCGATCAGGGCGGTGGCGATGATGGTCAGCGACCCGCCCTGCTCCACATTGCGCGCCGCGCCGAAGAAGCGCTTGGGCCTCTGCAGGGCGTTGGCGTCCACACCGCCGGTCAGGACCTTGCCCGACGACGGCACCGTGGCGTTGTAAGCCCGGCCCAGGCGGGTGATCGAGTCGAGCAGGATGACCACGTCGCGCTTGTGCTCGACCAGGCGCTTGGCCTTTTCGATGACCATCTCGGCCACGGCGACGTGGCGGGTGGCGGGCTCGTCGAAGGTCGAGGCGATGACCTCGCCCTTCACCGTGCGCTGCATGTCGGTGACTTCCTCGGGCCGTTCGTCGATCAGCAGGACGATGAGGAAGACCTCGGGGTGGTTCCGCTCGATCGATTTGGCGATGTTCTGCAGCATCACCGTCTTGCCGACCCGCGGCGGGGCGACGATCAGGCAGCGCTGACCCTTGCCCAGCGGGGCGACGATGTCGATG